>CALKYG010000280.1 GCA_938003575.1 uncultured Alphaproteobacteria bacterium | reverse complement strand
CCGGTGCTTGTCGATTTCTGGGCGGAGTGGTGCGGCCCCTGCAAGCAAATCGGACCGGCGCTTGAGGAACTGTCCGCAGAGTTCGCCGGCGAGTTAACGATCGCCAAGATCAATATTGACGACAATCCTGAAACGCCGGGCCGCTACGGCGTCCGCGGCATTCCGACCTTAATGCTTTTCAAGGGCGGCAAGCTTTCAGCAACCAAGGTCGGCGCTGCGCCAAAATCCGCCTTGGCGGCTTGGATCAAGAGCGAGCTTGGCGCGGCCTAGTCTTCGTCGCCGGCGCTGCGCCTGAATCGGTGCGCCTGACGGGCGATGAACCCCGCCGCCCAAGACCGGGGCAGCGTTTTCATCAACAGCACGACAAACTTGTTCCAGAGACCCGGCACACAGATCGTACGCCGGGCTTCGACCGCCCTGAGCGCGGCTTCAGCGACGGGCCGCGCCTCCATCTACCGCGGCGAGCCGCGAGCGAAGGCGGCGCCGATGCCGGCGGGTGCGCCGGCGACGAGCGCTCATTTTCTTCGATAGTCCATTCCGCCTCCCTGCGCCGTCTGGTCATCGCAGTTTTCTGCCGGAAATCGGCGAGCCGCCGCGGACTTGCGGCGAAACGGCTCGTCTTGCGGCGTCGCATGAGCGACATTGTCCTCATCAGCCGATGCGCGCTCTTCGGCAACTTTCCAGGGCGCGCCGGCTGGATCAGAGGGCGAAACGGTCTTTGTCCAAAGGAGATCATCATGAAGACCATCGCCGCAATTTTCACCGCTGCTGCAATCGCCACGCCGGCGTTCGCCGACAATGTTGAGTTTTCCTACTCCAAGAGCGATCTGGCGACGTCCTCCGCAATCGCAAGTCTTTACGAGCGAATCGTGGACAAGGCCGATCGCGCCTGCAATTCCGGCGTCGCCTCGAGCGTTGAGGAACGGCGCATCAGCGACGAATGCGCCGCCGGGTTGACCTCGCAGCTTGTCGACAAGGTCGATAGCGCTCAACTTACCGCTCTTCATGAAAAGCGCCGATCAGAGCGAGTTGCTGCGAGCCGCTAGATTCGGTTTCTCGATCGCCGGTGCGAGAAAGAAACGCTTGCGCCGGCGAACGCTGCAATCATGAAATAGATCACGGAGAGGTTGCCCGCCTGCGAGATGATAGTGCGGCCTGTGGCGATCGACAACGCCGACGCAAACATCGCAAGGTAGATGACGCTCAATTGATGATGCGATCGCGCGGATCGCCGAAGCGATCCTGAAGCCCACGCAATCATCATGGCGAAAAATGCGGCCGGGCCCGGGAACCCGTAGTCAAGCGCGAGCGTGAGATAATAGTTGTCGAGCGTCAGCGTGCGTCCCCAATACCCCAGCACGCGCGCAGACCGGCCAGTTCCGTAACCCCCGATCGGGCGCTTCAAGATCTTCGGCCAGGCCATTTCAATCTGGTCTATCCGCGATTGGGTCGAGTTTGCGGCGCTGACGCCGCCCTTGCCGGACACAACGCCGTAGCCGACAGCGACGGCGACGGGCGAAGCGGCCAGAAGGCAAAGAAACGCAAGACCGGCCAACGGCCGCCAGCGCGATGCCGAGGCGCGCCTGATGAGCCGCCAGGCCATGAGGCCCGCCATGGCGCCGACGCTCAGTATCATCACGATAATTGCGCCGCGTGAGTTCGTTGCGATCGCCGCGAGGATGATGGCCGCGAAGCCTGCAATCCAGAGAATGCGCGAAGGATGCCGTTTTGCCGAGACCGCAAATGCGAGCGCGAACGGCGCCGCAAACGCAAGATGCTCGCCAAGCGAAAGCGGATGAGTATGCGTCGCCTGCGCGCGGAAAGCGCCGTCGCGGATCTTCAACTCCTGAACATTCCGCAGCCAATCGGCATCGTCTGCGATATACGGCGAAAGGATCCCGGCGAGCAGTTGATGCGAGGCGGATTCCGCAATCGCGATGAATGCGACGGGAACGGCGCTTAGAGTCAGCCATCGGATCAGGAGGACGAAATCGCGCTGCCGTCGGCAGTAGGTGATGACGGCGCAGAACGGCGCCAGCCAGATAATTAATTGACGGAAGTATTCCGGCGCCGCTATCGATCGACCTTCGGCGAATGGCAGACTGAAGAGGCCAAGCGCGAAAAGGATGAAGAACAAGCCCGCAGTCGCGCCGCCCTTTCGGGCCGCCAGAATGAACTGCGCGCGCCTAAGCGGCGAGAAGACCATATCGTAGGCCCATATTCCGCTGACCGCATAAAGGACGATCCGCGGCGGAATGAGCGCAGGCGCGGGACCAAACTTGATGAACAGATAGGCCGGCCAAAGCGGTAAAAGGAATGCGGCGATTGCAAGAAGACTGAGGACAACGCTGCGCGGCGCGGCCCTGGCTCGCGGCGCGATCATTATGACGCCCATGATGACGGGAAGCAGAAAAAGCGCCCCGACCGGCGGATAGATGATCGTCGATGCTGCGCCGAGCGCGATATAAAGCGTTAACGCGATTGCGACACTCGCCGCGCGCAGCGCGCGGGCGGCCGAAAAGGGCTCGTGTACTGGCTCTGTCGTAGCAACCACGGCCCTTGATAACCGCTCGCATGGCGCCATTTGGTTAATAGGGCGAGCCTTCCCGCATCGCTAGCACGGCGCTTGCTTGATTAAGCCTCAGTCAACCCTTGGACCATTTGATGGACGGCCTGGTCTTCATAGCTGCTCTCGGTGTCGGGATCGCCGTTTCGGCCTGGTATGCCCTCAACGAGGCCAGAGGGGCGGATGGCGGCGTTGGAATTTTCGCATTGCGCGGCGAGGCGGGGCCGGCGCCCGAGCAAACCGACGCCGCTGCGGCTGTGCGATATCGCGCGCGGCCGCGACTTGCGCCGGGAAGGCGCGCGGACCCGCAAAACCAGACCGTCGTGCGCCGCTATCGCTTAAAATCCGCCGAAAGGCCATTCCGCGACGACACCGTGCAAGCTGACACGGAATATTGAGATCGCACGGCCTCAACCAATCCGAGCGAGGCGGAAACGTAATTGAACGCGCCGGAAGAGATCACCGATTGCGGCCGTGAACCGTGGCGCGCGCTGTCTCGATTGCGGCGCCTCGCTCGTCCTCGGACATGCCCGCCGCAAACTTCGCGGTCATGGCCTCCATCATCGGCTTCATTTCTTCTTTCGAATTGACGCGCGGGTAGGGCTCCATAGGAACTGGTTTGCCCAGAAACTCGCACAGCGGCGCCCACCCCTCCTTGGCCTCGAAGACGAGAAGACGGTTTCTCGGGATGGTCTTCCTTACATCGTCATTATGCCGATTGAAGACGGAGATTAAATGATCCCGGTTGTGGATTTCGCCGTCGAAAAAGCGGTGAACAACGCCTTTGACGACCGGCGCGAACGGCATGTGCTCAAAGCCGGCGCTCAGCGTCGGACTTAATATCGTCTCTTGCGTCGATTCATACCAAGTCTCCGGATCGCGCACCGACAAGATTATTTTCGCGTTCGGATAAAAGTCGGCAAGCTCGCGCCAGAACGCCGCTGTTGGAAAGTCGACCGCTGCGTCATAGCCATTGAAAATCGCGGGCCAATCGGGACTCCCGGCCGCCGCCTTCATCCAGAGCTCGATCTGTTCCGGCGAGCCGAACACTTCGCTCATATGATGGCACTTTCCAAAGCCCAGCATCTCCAGCGCGACTTTGAGGGAAGCGGTGCCCGTTCGCCCCAGGCCCGCGCCGATTACGGATAGAGTCATGCATCCCTCCCTTTGCGAGGACGCTGGGGCGTTGGCGTAAATGATCTGCGCAATCGATTCAATCGCTTGCCAGTCCGTCCCAGAATTTCTTTACGCGCTGGAAAAAGCCGGTCGATGAAGGATTACAATCGTCATCGCCGGCCTCGCAGAATTCGCGCAGCAATTCCTTTTGTCGCGCCGTCAAATTCACCGGCGTCTCGACCTCGATCTCAACAATCATGTCGCCGCGCCCTTTCTGGTTGAGGCGCGACATGCCCTTGCCCCTGATGCGGAAGCGGCGGCCGGTTTGCGTTCCTTCGGGTATCGCAATCGACACGCGCCCGCCTTCGATCGTCGGGCCTTCGACATCGCCGCCCAGAGCCGCCGTCGTCATTGGGATAGGCGCCGTGCAGTAAAGATCAGGACCATCCCGCTCAAACAGGTCGTGCTTGCGGACATCGACAAAGATGTAGAGATCGCCCTCCGGCCCGCCGCGCGGGCCCGCCTCGCCTTCTCCGGCTAGACGAATGCGCGTGCCGCTTTCGATCCCGGCCGGAATGTCGACCATTAATGTGCGCTCTTTATGGACGCGGCCCTGGCCGCTGCAATCCGTACACGGATCGGCGATGACGCGGCCCTCGCCGCCGCAGGCGGGACAGGATCGCTCGAGCGTGAAGAAGCCCTGTTGCACGCGGACGCGGCCGGCGCCTCGGCAGGCGCCGCAGGTCGTCGGGCCGGTTCCCTTTTTCGCGCCGGATCCTTCGCAAGTTTCGCAGGAGACCGATCCCGGCACGGTGATCGACGCCTTCTTGCCGACAAAAGCCTCCTCCAGGGATATTTCAAGCGCGTATTTCAGATC
>CALKYG010000279.1 GCA_938003575.1 uncultured Alphaproteobacteria bacterium | reverse complement strand
GCGGCGACTGGAGCGGGTAGCGGGAATCGAACCCGCGTCTTTAGCTTGGAAGGCTAAAATAAACCGAAATCGGCGCGCCAGATAAAAAAACCGCTCCGCGTATTTTCCCTTTGTTTTTCAATCTGTTATCTACATTCCTAGCATATTCATGCATGTCTGATAGCACCCATAAATACCCATGAATCCTCGCCAACTTCTAGCTATTTTCTAGCTGGAATCGACCCCAGCGCTGGTGCATTATTCAAGAGACAAGCCGCCGTCGACCTGTTTTTCAGCATCCGGATTAATTGCCATGGCTCACGCGAGACACGAACAGAAGATCACGAAAAGGGCCGTGGACAACTTCAACGCCGAGTCAAACAGAAGAGTCAGATTATGGGATTCTGAGCTGAAAGGATTTTGCTTACAGGCCTATCCAACGGGCCGAAAGGTTTACGTAGTCGGTTATTCGTTCGGGAATCGATATCGGTGGATTACGATCGGCAAACACGGCGACCCTTGGACGCCTGACTCGGCTCGGGAGAAAGCCAAATCCATTCTCGGGGAAATCGCGAATGGGGCTGATCCGGGCGCGAAAAAACTCGAGGCGCGGGAAGCGGCGTCGATCAAGCTGATGACGGTCGCGCAGCTGATTGACCGTTACCTAGAAGAAGGTCCGGTCGATAGGCCCGATAAAAGATCTTCAAGTTGGGCGAATGATAAATGCTATCTTAACAATCACGTACGGCCGCGCCTTGGGGCCATCCCCGTCTGCGACATAAGACCTCGCGACATTTCAAAATTCCAGGATGACGTCAAACGCGGCGCAAATCTGAAGACGGCCGCCAATAAGCGCGGCCGAAAACTGTCTGGCGGAAAGGGCGCAGCCGCGCATGCGGTCCGAAGCTTATCAGCCGCTTTCGGATGGGCGGTTCAACGCGAGCTGATTGAAAGCAACCCCTGCAAAAAAATTGAAAAGCTCCAAGACGGCGTTCGACAACGGTATTTATCCACTGAGGAGGCGAGACGCCTGTTCGAGGCCATCGAAGAATTGCTACGAAATGGAGAGATAACGCAAACTCAAGTCGATTGCATTTCACTCATTTCATATACCGCCGCTCGCGCCGGGGAAATAAAGGGGTTGCGTTGGGAGGAAGTCGACCTCGATCGCAAATTATTGATGCTCCCTCCGCTCCGGCATAAAACCGGCGGCGCCAATACGCCGAAAGCGATTCCGCTCACAGAGTCCTGCCTGGAAATTATCAAGCGCCGACGCGCGGAAGCCGAGAAGAAGGCCGAATTCGTTTTTCCTTCGGATTCAAGCCGAACCGGCTTTCTCCAAAACATTCGGCATTCCTGGAAGAAAATAACGAAGAAAGCGGAGCTGGATAATTTTCGGATTCATGATTTCCGTCACGCCTACGCGTCTTTTGCGATAAACTCCGGTCAGTCGCTCAAAAGCATTGGCGCGAATTTAGGCCATCGAAAGGCTTCAACAACTGAGCGATACGCTCACCTCCTGATTGAAAGCCGTCGGCCAGTCGCCGAAGAGGTCGAGGCAATCTACAAAAAGGCGCGCTCTGCCGCCTAAGAGTTATTGAGCTATTGCGACGTCGAACGAACGATGCGGCCGTTAATAAACTCCTCTAAATCGCGCACACGATAATAGACCGTACGGGCGCCCAGCTTTACATATTTCGGCCCATTTCCCTTACACCGCATTGCTGCAAGTTTTGATGTTGAGATCTTCAACCTGCGCGATGCGGTTTTTGGATCAACAAGCTCGTTTGGCGACAAGCTACTCAGGTCTCGCACTGCTCGCTCAACCGAGACGTCAACGGCGCTGTGATTTCGACGGATTGCGTCCGTAACAATCTCGGATAAGAGATTGTCCGGATCAATGTTGCTTTCACGCGCCATCCTCGTGAGGCTCTCCGCTAGATGTCGCGGCAGCAACTGTTCCAGTGGTTGAGACATGCCAAATGAGACTCAGACTTCCTACGAAAAATCAGATGTCAGGCGCGTCCTTTTGAACGCGACCAAACCAGCGCGCCCTTCCCTTCCTCGCCGTTCTCGAAGAGCGCTGCGCGGATTGGACTTGCGAAACTCGGATCATCGAGCTCGACGCGCAGGAACGGCTTGCCGTCGTCGCCTTTCGATTTGGCGTGCCAGGCGGCGCCGAACTCCTTGTCGCCGACGACGAGTTTGAAGTCCGGCGCCTTGTCATTGCCGTTCTTGTCGTTGGCGACGAAGGCGGCTTTGACGTTGACGGTCAAAGTCCGAATGGTTCCGGCATAGCCGTCTTCCGTTTTCCTGAATGTGCCGATGATGGTCATGGTTTACTCCTTTTCACTTGGGTTTTTGCGGAGGGTTTTGCGGGCGCGTTTGAACGCCGCGTCGGAATTCAAGAACCGCTCGATCATCAGCGCCGCCAAATCGCTGACTGGCATCTTCGTTCCAAATTCTCGTGCATGAATGATGGCGTAATCATTGAGCGCCTCATGCACGTCCGGCGGCAGGCTCAATGTTATCTTCGCGGGCTTTCGCTCCGGGATGGCGCCAATTTTGAGACTCATCTCGCCGCCCTCCTCTGCTCATAGGGCCTAAGGACGAGATCCTTGTGGACGATGACGCGCAGCGGCCAGCCGGGCCTGATCCTGATCGTCGGCTGAATGTCGAGATTCCTCTGGACGATTTTCTGGCCGGACTGATTGGCCGAGCTTTGCGCAGACTCCCTCAGAGCGCGGACAAGATCGCTTTCACTGTCGCCGAAGGAGAGCTCGGTGCCGACGCCGAGCAAGGTCGATAGGACGACGCCTTTCAAAATGCGGAATGTGTGGAAATCGACCTGGTCGGCCAGCCCCGAATATCCCGCGACATCGCTCGCCGGCATGTTGTCGATAAGGATCGAGGCGCCGTCGGGATAGATGATGCGCGACCAGACCACCAAAGCGCGTGATTGGCCGAAAGCGATAACGCTGTCATAGCGGCCAAGAAGCCGCGCCCCTTGCGGGATGAGCAGATATTGGCCGGTGACGCTGTCATAAACATTCTGCGTCACCTGCGCGATGACGGTTCCCGGCAAATCGGAATTGACGCCGGTGATGAGGCTCGCCGGGATGATCGTTCCCGCCATCACTTCAAAGGGGGTGATCGGGTCTTCGATGACATGAGGGTTGTCGGTCGAGTATTCCGGATTCTCTCCGAGGAAATCGAGCTTCCTGATCTGACGGCCCGGATCGTCATCGCGCTCAGCGCCGAAGGGGACAGGCGCCGATGCGCCAAGCCCAAAATCGAAAGGCGAGATCGCTTGAGCTTCGCTCGTTTGAACCTTCGCCGACGCGGAATTCGTCCGTGAAGCCAATCGAAAGAAGACGCCGGCTTCCCGCGCCTCGGTCGCAATCTGCGCTTCACGCAAGGCGGCTTCGCGGGCGGCGTCGGCTTCAGGCGAATTCCGGAACGGCGTCGGTGAGAGCGCCGCGTAATCGGGTCTGGCAAGATAGCCGTCCTCGCCGCTCGCCGCGACCGCCTGTTCGGCCTGCAACAGCGCGGCGCCGAGATCGCCCGGCAAGGGCGCGCCGAGTTGCGGCTTCACTTCGGCGTAGGATTTCGGGAGCGCGTCCAAACCTTCGGCGGTCGGCTTGGTCTCAACATTATAGAGCTCCTTGCGAGACGCCTCGTCGAAGGCGCGCGGCGGTCGTAACGCGACGCTGACGCTCGCAAAGATGAGGAGCGCCGCGCCGCCGGCGGCGACCATCAACGCGTTGCGATTAAGGCGCGTCACCGGCTTCGGACGCGCCCTCAATTCGAGAACGTCGGCTTCGTGTTTTGCTTCCGTGCGCATCAGGATCGCCTTTTGAGATCAGAGCGGATGATCCTGACGACATCCTGGCGCTTCTCGCCCAGGCGGAGTTCCGCCGCCGCGAACAGCCGGTCGACGACGTAATAATTGCCGCGCATGCGGTAATTGACGAGTTCGGGCTTGCCGTCGCGCGACAATACGAAGAGCGGCGGCGCTTCGCCTTGCGCGATCGCGTCCGGGAACTGGATGAAAACCTGTTCGCCATTGTCGAAGGCGCGCACGGGACGCCAGTGCGGCCGGTCGCCTTCGATCTCGTAGCGGAATTTCAAATCGCCCGGATCGACGCCGGCGGCGACGACAGTTTCAACGGCGCCGTTCGATCGTTCAGCGTCATTGCGGCGCTTGACGAGATCGCCTTGCGGATAGGTCCAGGAGATCGCCGCCATATAGGTCTCGCGGAACGAACGCATTTCAAGGTGATAGGCGCGCCGGTCCGTGGCGATGACGAGATTGGTCGAAAGCCCCGGCGCGATCGGTTTGACGAGGATATGAACCCGTTCGTCTGCAGCGACGCCGCTTCCGCCGGCGCCGCCACTTGAAGTGTCGCCGACCACCCAGCGCACGGTGTCGCCGGCCGAGACCGAGTTCA
>CALKYG010000278.1 GCA_938003575.1 uncultured Alphaproteobacteria bacterium | reverse complement strand
GATTTCCTGCCTGCCTATTCAAAGGCGATCTGCTGGTCGAAACGATCGCTCGATATTCTCGACCGCCTCGGCGTCGGACAGAGGCTCGTCGATAAAGGCGTCATCTGGAACGTCGGAAAGGTGTTTCGCGGCGAAGACAAATCGCCAATCTACGAATTCGACATGCTGCCGGTCAAAAACCAGAAGCGACCGGGATTCATCAATCTTCAGCAATATTACGCCGAGGAATATCTGTTTGAGGCGCTGCGCGCCCTGCCGAACGTCGAGTTCCGTTCAGGCCACGAGGTGCAAGGCGTCAACGCCCGACAGGACGGCGCAATCATTGACGTGAGATGCGGCGATGTCTCCTACAAAATCGAAGCTGACTGGCTGGTCGCCTGCGACGGCAACAAGTCATCAGTGCGCGACATGCTGGGTCTCGATTTCGAGGGCCGCATCTTTGAGGACAACTTCCTTATCGCCGATATCACGATGAAAGGAGATCGTCCTTCGGAGCGCTGGTTCTGGTTCGACCCGCCCTTTAATCCGGGACAATCGGCGCTGCTGCACAAGCAACCCGACGACATGTGGCGCATCGATTTCCAGGTCGGTTGGAACATCGACCGCGACGCCGTGATTAAGCCGGAGAATGTCGAGCCGCGCATTCGCGCGATGCTGGGTGACGATGTGGAATTCAGGAAGGAATGGTACAGCGTTTACACCTTCCAGTGCCGGCGCATGGCGCGATTTGTTCATGGACGCGTCATCTTCGCGGGCGACAGCGCCCACCTCGTGTCGCCGTTCGGCGCTCGCGGCTGCAACGGCGGTTTCGCCGACATCGACAATCTCGGCTGGAAGCTTGCACTCGTGATCGCCGGCGAGGCGCCCGAAAGCCTGCTCGAAACCTATAATTACGAAGCGATCGTCACCGCTGACGAGAACATCCTGAACTCGACCCGGTCGACGGATTTCCTGACCCCCAAGTCCGCGGTCAGTACGGCGTTCCGCAATGCTGCGTTGACGCTTGCCGCCGATTTTGAGTTCGCACGGCCATTCGTGAACTCGGGTCGCCTGTCCACCGCCGTCGCCTATCCTGAAAGCCCTTTAAACACGAATGACGAAGATGCGTGGACAGGCGGCGTCAAGCCGGGAAGTCCGCCACTCGATTCGCCGATGGACGATGGATGGCTGCTCGAACAACTGGGCGATGAGTTCGTCCTGCTTGCACATGGGGACGTATCGGCGCCCGAAGGCGTGAGGCGCATTGACGTTTCGGGCCGGACGGGAATGTCGGTTCTTCTCGATCGCTATGAGCTTACGCCTGGCGCCGCTTATCTTTTCCGCCCGGACCAGTACGTCGCCGCCCGCTGGAAACATCCGAGCCGCGCCAGGATTGATGCAGCGCTCAGGCGCGCGAAGGGGCTTTGAAATGGGAACGCTGAACACGAACCCGAATGTGAACGACGTTGACGGCGTCTACCAGAAGCTGATCGACGCGCATCAGGACCTCTCCGACGCCGATTCGATGGCGCTCAACGCACGCCTCATCCTCATCCTGATCAATCAGATCGGCGACGGCTCAGTGATTGCCGAGGCGATCGAAGCAGCCAAAAAAGGAAGGTGACTGGAGCGGGTAGCGGGAATCGAACCCGCGTCTTGAGCTTGGAAGGCTCCGACTCTACCATTGAGCTATACCCGCCTAGCCCGCCTAAATAGCCGATCGTGCGGTCCTTGCAAGACCCGCAGTCAACAAGATTTGCAGAGCCGCAGCAGGCGGCCTTCCGGCTCGTCCGTCAGAATGTAGACAAACCCGTCGGGACCTGTCCTCACGTCGCGAATTCGCGCCCGCAAGTCGCCGAGGTTGCGCTCCGCTTCGCTGATAAACCTTTCGCCTTCGCCCAATTGCGCGCGCACCATCGATTTCGAAGCAAGGCCTCCGACGAGAAAATGGCCGTTCCATTCCGTGAACTCGCCGCCGCGATAAATGGCAAGGCCTGAAGGCGCAATCGACGGCGCCCAGATCATCAACGGCGATGCGATTCCCTCGCCATGCGCGCGCTCCGACACCAGCGACCCGTCATAATCAATGCCGCTTGTCGTCAGCGGCCAGCCGTAATTGGCGCCGGCGGTCAGGCGGTTGATTTCGTCGCCGCCGCGGGGACCATGTTCATGTTCATAGACATTTCCAGTTTCTGAATCGACGGCGAGCCCTTGCGGGTTGCGATGGCCGTAGGTCCAGATTTCAGGGCGCACATCGGCGCGGCCGACGAAGGGATTGTCCGCAGGCGGCGCGCCGTTCCGGTCAAGGCGGAGGATTTTTCCAAGATCGGAAGCGAGGTCCTGCGCCGAATTCCGATAATCATATCCGTCGCCGACCGTGAGCAGGAATGTTTCGTCCGGCAAAAACGCGATGCGCCCGCCGGGATGGCTTGCGCCCGCCTTGTCCGGAGCGGACCGGAAGATCACCTTGCCGTCGATCAACGCGTCATCCTCAAGTCTTGCGCGCCAGACGGCGAGCCGGTTCGCATCCTCGTCGCCTTCAGCGAACGCCAGATAAACCAGCCTGTTTGTTTCGAATTGCGGATCGAGCGCGATATCGTGCAGGCCGCTGTCTGCGTTCGCCATGACCCCGGAAGGCGTTCCAGAGACGGCGTGCGGCGCCAGGGCGCCGTCGCGGTATATGCGGAGGCCGCCGGCCTTTTCGACGATCAGGATCTCCCCGGTCGGCGCAAACGCCATGCTCCAGGGAAATTTCAGCCCGTCCGCAAGCTGCTCAACTTTCAGCGACGGCGCATCGGTCTCAGGGGCGTTCGGCGCGGCCGCAGCTTGCGGATCGGAAGCGGGGCCGGATTGACGGGTGCATGCCGCAATCAGCGCCGCCGCCATCAGAAGTGATTTCCTCAAATGCGCAGCTCCAGAAATCTCCGCTCCAACTCTACCACCGCCAGCCGTAAAACACGTTCAGCTCGCCGCGCCTAATGTTCGCTCCGTCGCGGGCGGCCGACCTTGGGGACCGATATGTTGAACATGATCGCCGCGCCGCGTATCGCAAACGCCGCGAGGGCCGCCGCCGGCGCGGCGGCTGCGCTGGCGACGCCAAGTTCCAGAAGCGCGACATAGGCGCCGCCGCCCGCGAGTGCAGCGGTGACATAGACGTCCTGCTTCATGAACAACGACGGTTCATTCAACAGAACGTCTCGAATGAGGCCCCCGAAGGTCGCGGAAACGGCGCCAAGAAAGATTGCTATAAACAACGGCGAGTCCGCCGCCAGAGCCGCCTGTGTTCCGAGAATGGAAAACACGGCGAGTCCGAGCGCATCCGCCCAGATAAGGGCCTTGAGCCTCGATGCGAAAATCGGCTGAGCGACCATCGCCGCCGTCGCGCCGACGAGGCATATGACGACGGCGTTGGTGTCGCGGATCCACCAGACCGGAAACTCGCCAAGGAGCACATCCCTGATGGTGCCGCCGCCGACGCCGGTGATGAACGCCGTCATCACGACGCTCAAGATGTCGAGATCGTTTCGGAGCGCCGTCAGGGCGCCGGACACCGCGAATACAAAGAGACCGAAAATATTGAGCGCGGCGAAGACCGATTCAGTGTCCATATGAAATCGATGCGCTGATTCAGGGCCGCCGCGACAGCGGCCTTTCGGACGCCGGCGTCTTGAATCGCGCCGATTCCGGTCTATGTCAGCCCTCCGGAGCCAATTCACACAGGAACAGGAGACGCAAAGTGAAGACCGCGACAGCAGTCCTCGCCGCCGCCGCGATCACGCTCGGCGGCGCCGGTCCCGCCGCCGCCGATGACGCCCAGTTGTGGACCGCGGTTTTTGCAAACGGACCGGTCAAGGACGAAAGTCGTCTTCTTCTCTGGTTCGACGGCCACGCCCGGTTTCGCGATGATGTCGGCCGGCTTGGCGTGTCGATCATCAGGCCGGGCGTCGGCTGGCGTCTCGATGATAAAGGAACGGCGATCTGGGCCGGTTACGCCCGCGTCGTATCGCGCAGCGCGGCGGCGCCGGATGTGGAGGAAAACAGGTTCTGGCAGCAAGCAACCTATCAATTGGGCGCGCCGGGCGGCGTATCGCTTTCGGGCAGAACCCGGCTTGAGCAGCGGCTGATAGAAGGCGCCGACGACACCGGCATTCGCGTGCGTCAGTTCATCCGCGCTGAAAAGCCGATTTCAGATTCAAAGTTCGCAGCGCTCGGTTGGAATGAATTGTTCATCGCGGCGAACGACACCGACTGGGGGGCAGCAAGCGGCTATGACCAGAACCGGCTGTTTGTCGGCGCGAGTTGGCGCCCGGCCGGCGCGGTCCGCCTCGAGGCCGGCTATCTGATGAACCATATTCGCCGCCAGAATGCGCCGGACCCGGTTAATCACGCTCTCGCCCTTTCGCTTGCCTTCAGTCTTTGACGACGAGGCTTGATCTCCGTCAAATCGCCGACCGAAAGCGACGATAGTCATGCGGCATGTTCCGTCACACAGGTTGAACAAAACATGACTCATACGCCGCACGAACTCGCCGAGGAATTTCCCGAGCACACTGCGCTGCTTCATGCGCTCAAGACGAGCGATGCTCACTTCCGTCGCCTTTCCGATGAATATCACGCGGTCAATCGTGAAATTCATCGACTGGAAACACGCGTGGAGACGGCAAGCGACGCGCGTGAGGCGGACCTGCGCAGACAGCGGGTGCGGCTGAAGGATGAGATCTCGGCAATCCTGGCGCGCCGCTGAAGGCTCAGTTAATCCGTTTCGGATCCGTCGCTTGACCCGCATCGCGCGCCAGCGCAAGGCGTTCGCCCTCCCCGGCCACGAAGTCAAAGAGCGCCTCCGGATTTACACATCGCATTTGCAGGGCGGCGAGTTCCATGCCTTCGACGACCGGCACCTCGCGCGCGCCGGCGGCGACGCCGTCGAGAATGATCTGCGCCGCTTTCTCTGGCGGCATGCCGTTGTCGATATTCTCGTCCGAACGTCCTCTTGCGTCGCCGTCGCCGGTCAGCGCATTCGCCGCCACTGATGTGCGCACCGACCCCGGCGTTACGACGCACACGCCGACGCCATAGGCTTTTTCGACTTCGGCGCGCAAAGCGTCGAAATATCCAATGCAGGCGTGCTTGGCGGCGCAATAGGCGGTCCTCAGCGGCGCGCCGATCTTTCCTGCGACGGAACTGATAATCACGATCCGCCCGCTGCGCCGCGCGACCATTGACGGAAGTACGAGTTGCGTCAGCCGAAGGGGCGCGAAGAAATCCACGTCCATGATGCGGCGATAGACGTCGAAAGACGTATCGAGAGCGAGGCTGCGCTGGCTGACGCCCGCGTTGTTGATAAGAAGATCGACGCCGCCTTTCCAATTCATCGCCTTCTCAACCGCTCCCGGCAGCGCATCGAAATCCGTCGCGTCAAAAGGAAGGATCATCGTCTCGCCGCCGGCCTGCCTTGCAACGCGTTCGAGCTCCTCGACGCGCCGACCGGAAAGGACGACCCGCGCGCCGCGCGCGACAAGCGCCTTGGCGAGCGCCTCGCCGATACCTGACGATGCGCCGGTGACCCAGGCCGTTCCTCCGGCGAAAGCCATCACATCGACCGGGCTATAAGCAGTTTCATGATCTCGTTCGTCCCGCCGTAAATGCGTTGCACCCGCGCGTCTGCATACATGCGGCTGATCGGATATTCATCCATATAGCCGTAGCCGCCATGCAGCTGCAGGCACTCGTCGATGATCTCGTTCTCAAGATCCGTGAGCAGCATTTTCGACATTGACGCCGTTGCGGCGTCCAGCTTTCCTTCAATCAGTTGTCCGGTGCAATAATCTACGAACACGCGCGCCATCGTCGCCTTCGCCTTGCATTCGGCGAGCTTGAACTGCGTGTTCTGGAAATTGAAGACGGGACGGCCGAAGGCGTTCCGCTCCTTCGTGTAATTGATCGTGAGGTCGAGCGCGCGCTCGATCGCCGCAATCGCGATGACGGCGATCTGCTGGCGCTCCTGCGGCAATTGCTGCATCAGCTGGATGAACCCCATGCCTTCGCTGGTTCCGAGGAGATTTTCAGTCGGGATCTTCACGTCGTCGAAAAAGAGTTCCGACGTGTCCTGCGCCTTGTTTCCAAGTTTCTTGAGGTTCCGCCCGCGCCGGAAGCCGTCGACCTCGTCCGTTTCGACGACCATCAGGGAGACGCCCTTGGCGCCTTCCGAGGGATCGGTTTTGGCGACGACGATGATGAAGTTTGCAGTCTGCCCGTTGGTGATGAACGTCTTCGAACCGTTGATGACGTATTGATTACCCTGCTTGACGGCGGTCGTTTTCACCGCCTGGAGGTCAGACCCCGTTCCGGGCTCCGTCATCGCGATCGCGCCGATAAGCTCGCCCTTGGCCATGCGCGGCAGCCAGCGCTTCTTTTGCTCCTCGGTTCCGTAATGAAGAATATAGGGCGCGACGATGCAATTATGGAGACCGGCGCCGAAGCCTTCCACTCCGGCTCTCACCTGCTGTTCGCAGAAGATCTGCTCATGCGCGAAAGTGCCGCCGGCGCCGCCATATTCTTCCGGCATCGACATGCAAAGCAGGCCGGCCTCCCCGGCTTTTTCCCAGGCCCAGCGATCGACTTTTCCCTGCTCGCGCCATTTTTCGACATGAGGCGCAAGCTCGCGGCTGAAAAATTTGTAGACCTCGTCTTCAAAAAGGACGAGGTCATCGGTCTTCCAGCTCGGGCGGGCGGTCTGAAGCGCGGACATTATTCCTCCAAATACTGAGACCTGGAGATTTTGCGCTGCGAAGCCCGGTCCCGCAATCGCCGTCAGCAGATGGCGATGCATGGCTGAAACCGCCGCGAGCGGAGCTCGCAGCGGTCCTATGCCGCCAGACGCCGGCGGCTAGAAGCCGCCAATCAGCGCCGGAACGTAAGTCGACGCAATGACGATCACAAAAATCGCGCCGGTAAGATAGAGGAGACCTTTGGCCGCTTCACCCGCCCCCAACTGACGAAGCAAACCGATAACCGCAATCAGCAGGAGCCCTAAGCTCACAATGCCGACCGTCGCAGCGATCGATAACATTGATTACGCGCCCTTCCGCAAACCAAATTGAGCTGTTTGTCAGATACCCCGCCGGACCACCCAACCCGATCGAGAGTTATATAATTACAATTCGAATCACAAAGAGTCGAGGCGCCGGGCCGCTTATTCTGAGATTTTTTTAATGTTCGATCGCCGGAACCGGGGCCGGCGTTCAAGCCCGTTTTCAACGCCGCCCCAGCCTTTTTACGAGGCTTGACGTGTCGAGCCGACCGCCCCCCATCGCCTGCACGTCGGCGTAAAACTGATCGACGAGTGCGGTCAGGGGCAGACTGGCCCCGGCTTCCCGCGCGCTTTCAAGGGCGATTCTGAGATCCTTGCGCATCCAGTCCACGGCAAAGCCGAAATCGAACCGTCCCTCGGCCATCGTCTTCATCCGGTTGTTCATTTGCCAGGATTGCGCCGCTCCGCCGGAAATCGCCTCAAACACCCGATCGAGGTCGATGCCCGAAGCCTTGGCGAAATGGACGCCTTCGGAAAGCCCCTGCAGCACCCCGGCTATGCAGATCTGGTTGACCGCCTTGCAAAGCTGGCCGTGACCGTGGGGGCCGATGTGAACGATCCTGGCAGCATAGGCTTCCATGACCGGGCGGGCGCGTTCGATATCGCCCGTTTCGCCTCCGCACATGACGGAAAGCTTGCCGGACTCGGCCCCGGCCTGCCCGCCGGAAACCGGCGCGTCGATGAAGCCGGCGCCCTGGCGGGCAAAGACCTCCGCAAGCCGCCGCGCCAGGGCCGGGCTTGCCGTTGTATGATCGACGACGACGGCCCCGCGTCCGACCGAAG
>CALKYG010000277.1 GCA_938003575.1 uncultured Alphaproteobacteria bacterium | reverse complement strand
GCGTGTGATGGCGCAGGAAAACCGCGAACATCGCATGCAAGAAGCCGAACGCAAGGCGGCCGCGCTGCCGCCAAAATTGACCGTACCAATGATCGGCTTTTTCCTGCCTGTGTTGTTTGCCGTCATTCTCGGTCCCGCGATCATGTCCCTGATGGGCGTCGAATAAGGACGGCGCCTAGCCCTTCCCGCGCGAATGCCGCGGCAAGCTGTCAGCCGTATCAAACCAGTCGATGCGGCTTTCCACATAGATGTGAAATTCCGGCGGGGCGAGCGAAGGATCGTCTAGCGTCGCCGTATTGATGCCGAGAGTCGCCGCCGAATCGTCCTCGCGGAACAGGAGATAGGTTCCGCAATTTGAGCAGTACTCCCGTGAAGCGCGGTCCGACGCGCGATAGCGCGCGGGTGCGCCCGCTAAATATGTTAGCCTGTCCTGCGGCACGGCAAACCATGCGACCACTGGGGCGCCAGACTGACGTTGGCAGGTTCGACAATGGCAATAGCCGCTCTCCGACAACGCTCCTGGGGTCACGCGATATCGCACGGCGCCGCAAAGGCAGCCGCCTTCTGCGGCGGCGCTCAACGTGATGGCTGATTGCGCGCGCATAGGGGGCAGACGATAATCCGCGACGCGTCCGAACGCCAGCGGGAGATTTTCCGCCTATATCATTTAAGTACTGTCTACTCGGACCGGACAATGCGGTGGCCCTTGATCGCGGCGCAGTTGGGGTTTTCGACAAAGAGATCGATCCTCGAAATTTCGCTGCATTCCTGGGTGATGACCGCCGTCTGCTCGCCCTCGGTGTCGATCAGAATTCCGTAGTCGACATGGCTACCGGTGTTGAAATCTTTCATCCGGATAAAAGGCCGCGGCTCTTTGTCAACGACGTCGGCTTTACGCCGACGCATCATCGGTGCGGCATCGGAAGGCTCCCTGTGGAAAAGCTGATCGCCGCGGCGCGGACCCGCGGTTGCTCATGCGCGTGGGTCGTCACTGAAAGCGACACCGCGGGCTGCGAACGCACCTAACCGTTCAATTCCTGGCGGGTCGGCGCCTCAACCAGTCGTCCTTGACGAGTGAATCATTGATGAATGGCGCAGCGCGCTATTTGCCGCCGCCGGAGGCAATCTGCTCCATCGCTTCATGCAGAGGCAATTCTCCGGCGGCGACCCGGTCGCGGCTTTGCGGCTTCTGACCGAGGCGCTGCCGGTAGACCCAGAAATTCGTGAGAACACGCTCGACGAAATCGCGGCTTTCGGAATTCGGGATGCTTTCAATGAAGAGCAGCGGATCTTCAACCGCGACTTCACGCTTCCAGCGGCGAAGGTTTCCGGGGCCGCCATTATAGGCAAGAGCCATGTTGAAGAGATCGCCCTCCGCCGAAGTCGATATCAGATGGTTCACATATTCCTGACCAATCGCGAGATTGATGGCGGGGTCGTAGAGTCTATCCTTGCCCTCGCCGCGCTGCAGGGCCTTGTCCCGGGCGACATAGCTCGCGGTGCGCGGCATTAGTTGCATGAGGCCGCGGGCGCCGACCCTGCTGGTCGCCTCGATCTTGAATTTTGATTCCTGACGCATCAACGCATAAATTAACGCGCGATCGGCGGTGAAGCCGTTCGCGGGCTCGTAGGACGGCACCGGAAACAGACCGGCCTCGAAAGTCCGTCCTTTATGAAAGAGCGCAAGATCCAGTTGCGCAGCGGGAAGATCAAAGGCGGCTTCGATAGCCAAAAGGTCGGCCGCCTGCGCATCGTCGATACGGCCGTTTATCCATCGAAACTCAAGGTCGCCTTCGACGGCGCGCCCGACTTCAATTAGCGCGATTGCGCGCCTGACGGCGGGCTCGCTTTCAACGACGCGCTCATATCCTTCTTGCGTGAGCGCGGGCGGCGTCCATTGATAGTCGTAATCTCTTCCAAGCTGAGCAAGCGCCAGCTGACCATAAAATGTGAATGGGAATCCGGCGGCTATTTCGAGATGAGGCGCGACGTCCTCAACATGTCCATCGGCGAGGGCGGTGCGCGCAGCCCAAAAGCCGGCAGCGGACCTCAAATCATCATCCTGATAGGGAACGCGCGCCATGGCGGCAAATCGCTCGTGAGCCGCCGTCACGTCGCCGTTGCGGAATCGGATCAAGCCTGAAATCCAGTAAGCGAGGACCGCGCTGTCGCCGCTCCTGGCGGACACGGCGTCCGCAATTTCCGCGGCGCGCGCATGATAACCTTGGTAATAATGGCTCGCTGCGATCCACGAGCGCATTCGGTCAAACTGGCGCTCGGTGATTTCGCCGCGGGCGAGGTGGCGCTCGATTTCCTTCAATGCATCGCTTGCCTGTTCTTTTTTAATAAGAAAACGAGTCCGTCCCTCGATACGAGTGAGCAGCGGGCGGCTCGTTTTCGCATAATCAGCTTCAAGCGCCGGGTGCATCGGAGCTACGGATTCGTTTCGCCATTTGCGTGGAATCGGCGATAACGTCGGCGGCGCGCCGCGCGGCTGCTTCCTGCGGGCCAGTGCGTATATTCTGTCAGCAATCGGATGGTCTGCGTAATAGGCCATCCACTCTTTCAACTCTTCAAATGTTGATCGATAGGCTGTCGGATGAAGATAGCGCTCCGACAATACATAGCCAATCAAAGTTCTATCGGTCAGGTCTGCAATTTTTGAATCCGCATCGCGCCAGCGAGCATCTTCTTGCAGCTCGAAAATTTCCTTGTATAGCTGGCGATCCTTTTCGCTCAGGACTTGAGGAAGAAACGCCTCCGCGGTCGCCGTCGCGGGGGCGGTCATGGCGCACGCAGCGGCGATAAGAATTAGAAATCGGCGCACGTGCAAGGCCCCAACAAATTCGCCACCCATCGCTAATGCGATCATACGAATGGCGGCGTTAATCATCTCTTAACCTGGCGGCGAGTTTCTGAAGGTCGGCCCATGCGAGGCGCTTTTGTGCGGGCTGGCGCAAAAGGAACGCCGGATGGAAAACGGGAAGCGCGGGAATCTTGGCGCCCTTCGATATCTCGATATCGCGCCATCGGCCGCGTGCGCGCATGATGCCGCCAACGCCCAGAAGCGCCTGTGTCGAAACGCCGCCTGCGAGCATGATCGCCTTTGGGGCCGTCAGCTCGATCAGGCGATCCACAAAGGGGCGGCAGATCGCGATCTCAGTCTGCGTCGGCGCGCGATTACCGGGTGGTCGCCAGTAAACGACATTTGAAATCAGCGTGTCGCGCGCCCGGTCGCGTCCGATCGCGGCAAGCATTCGGTCGAGCAATTGTCCAGCGCGCCCGACAAAAGGCTTCCCAGCCGCATCCTCGTCGCGCCCTGGCGCCTCCCCGATGACGAGTAAAGGCGCACAAGGTACGCCATCGGTAAAGACGGTGCTGCGCGCGCCGGCCTTTAGCGAGCATCCCACGAAGGCGCTTACAGCCTCTTCGAGTTCGGCAAAACTCGAGCACGCGGCAGCCGCTTTTGCCGCAAGTGCGATGGCTTCGTCGGCGCTTGGCGACGTCGGTGCGGCTACGATCGTGACCGCCGACGGCGATGGCTTTGAATTAGCCGCCGCCGGTTTTATTGTTTCGGTCAGAAAATGATCAACAGGATCGGGACCGACCGCTTCGTCGACGCCAGCGTCGATATACCAGCGCAGCAGCGCGCGCGCCGCGAACGATCGCACATTTTCTTGCATTGCGTATAAGCGCCACAATGAGGGGGGCGTGTCAAACGCCTTGTCAGACGTTGACAGCAAAAAGGCACTGTGCGGCGTAATAGAGGGGAAGCCCCCATAGACGGTTGGAGAAATCGGCCCCCTTAAACCGGTCGAGGGCCACTGAAATGTCCGAAACCGCAAATGCGCTCGCCGCGAGAACGAGATAGAGGTTTTGAATAGAAGGGGATGCCGCCCAATGCGCGGCACTCGCTGTGAGCATCAGCGAAATGATAACAGAATAGCCGATGACTGGCCCTCGAAACGCGCCTAGGTCGCGCCAGAGCATGACAAGAAGGCTGACGGACAACGCGACGCCGCCAGCCGCCGCCGCGCCAGCGGAAACGCCGAACAGGGTTCCGCCGATCATAAACGCTGCGATATAGGCAGCGTGCCCGGCCGCGAATGCCGCCATCCCGGCCAGAAATGTCTTTGCCGATTTGGGAATGAGCAGAATGTCGCCGAACGCGCAAAGGACGAGCCCGGCGAGGATCGCCTGCCCGAATCTCGTATCAAGCGCGCCGGCCGCCGCGCCCGCTCCGATGAAGGCGACAGATGCTGCCGGCTTAAGGACGCGCCTCAATCGATTGTGCTCGCCGCTTTCGGCGTACAGAAGCCCCCCGACAAAGAGCCCGCAAACTGCGACGAAAATCTCCGCCTGCATTGCCGATACTCCAAGCGATCGCCGACCGCCGGCGTCGCGCATTTGAAACAATACGCACAACATGGCATTTGCGGCCAACATTTGCCAAAACCAAAGCCAGAGCCCGCCAATCGGGCCAGAGGATATGAGGACAGAGGAATGGCCGACGAAGCCCCGGAACGTGAAAGCATGGAATTCGACGTGGTCATAGTCGGGGCGGGACCGGCGGGCCTATCGGCGGCGATCCGGTTGAAGCAGCGCGCCGCGCAGGCCGGCTCGGACCTTTCCGTCGTCGTCGTCGAGAAGGGGTCGGAAGTCGGCGCCCATATCCTTTCGGGCGCGGTGCTCGATCCGTCAGGACTCGACGTCCTCTTTCCTGACTGGCGGAACATGGGCGCGCCTGCGACGGTCGAAGTGAAATCTGAGAGCTTCAGGCTATTCGGGCCATCGGGTTCGATGCCCCTCCCCCTGTTTGCAATGCCGCCGATGGTGAAAAACCATGGCAATTACATTGTATCTATGGGCAATGTCTGTCGCTGGCTCGCGGGTCAGGCGGAAGCGTCAGGCGTTGAGATCTATCCCGGCATGGCGGCGTCCGAGCTCCTCTACCGCAGCGACGGATCAGTGTGCGGAGTCGTCGTCGGCGTGGTCGGGATCGGGAAGGATGGTCAGCCGACGGACCATTATCAACCTGGTATGGAGCTTTGCGGAAAATACGTCCTCATCGCGGAA
>CALKYG010000276.1 GCA_938003575.1 uncultured Alphaproteobacteria bacterium | reverse complement strand
TATCCGGATTTCGAATTTCAGCGAACAGACGGAAAGCGGCCTCATCAAGGCGATCAAGGCGCTGGACAAGGAAATCGCCGGCGGACCGAAAGGCTACGTCCTTGATCTCAGGTCCAACCCCGGCGGCCTGCTCGACCAGGCCGTCGCCGTATCCGACGCGTTTCTTGAAGGCGGCGAGATCGTCTCGACCCGCGGCAGAAACCCAAAAGACACGCTGAAGGAAATGGGAACCTCGGGAGACCTATCGAAAGGCAAGCCGATCGTCGTCCTGATTGACGGCGGCTCGGCCTCCGCCTCGGAGATTGTGGCCGGCGCGCTGCAGGACAGGAACCGCGCGCTGCTCCTTGGAACGAAATCATTCGGCAAGGGCAGCGTCCAGACCGTCATCCCCCTTCAAAACGGCCTGCAGGGCGCGCTGCGTCTGACGACCGCCCGCTACTACACGCCGTCGGGCCGCTCCATCCAGGCGGAAGGTATTGAGCCGGACATCCTTATGCCGGTCGTTTATCCGGGTCAGGATGAGACCGCCGAACGGCCGACAGAGGCGAGTCTTCCGGGCGCGCTTGATGTCAGGGAGGATAAGGGGGCCAAGTCCAAGACCGAAACCGTCATCGAACCGGTAAAATGCGGCTACAAGGAAGACGGCAAGACAGTGAAGGACTGCCAGCTGGAACGGGCCTTGTCGATTCTCGCCGACGCGACGACGTACCGAGCAGCGCTGGCGGACGCCTCCGCCGGACGCAGTCGTCAGCAATAGCCGCCGAGGCGTTTTCTGTTAAAGCCCCCGGCGACGGGGGCTTTTTCAGTTTTTGAGGCGGGATCGCGTCAAGAGTTTTCGTTCCGTTAACCCTGTCTTCTCTAGGTTGTCCGCCGGAGAGCAGCTGCGGATTGCGCGGCGCTGAAATGAAACCGACGGAATGCGGACTCGCCGCTTCAAACTTCCGGTACTGAGCAGGCTGACCCTTGCGTGGATCAGCTTTGCCGCGCTTTGCTGCGCCGTTGCGATTTATTCGGCTTTCGACGGCGGGCGCACCCGCGCCGCGGTCGCCATGGCGGTTGAGGGCGTCGAGAGAATCGCTCCCCCGGTCGAACGTACGATTGCGCCGGGCGAATCGCAGGAGCGCATCGAACCCGCCGGAGAGGCCGTCTCGCCTTCCCTGGCCTCGGATTTCACGGACGCGCCGGGATCAGATTACGAGACCGAGGACGCGCTCGGCGAAATCGACGCGCCGGACCTGCTTCGAGAAGATTCCGCCGCCGACGTGATCATCACCGTTGACGGCGCCCCGGCGCGCGCCATCGGCGAAATTCGCGAGAAGAAGCCGGCGGCCGCGTGGGCGCCGATCGCAGCGCCGGATGACGACCTTTCGGCCCGATCCGTTTACGGATCTATTCCGCGGATTGCCGCGGACGGACGGCGCCCTTCCAAATTCTACGCGCAAAAATTCAAGCCCGGGGACCGGCCGAATGTCGCCATCATTGTCGGCGGCCTCGGCATCAATCGCGCGCTGACCGAGCGTGCGATCGACGAGCTTCCGCCAAATGTGACGCTTGCATTTGCGCCGTACGCCCGGGACCTTTCCTTCTGGACCAAGCGCGCGAGAGAGGCCGGACACGAAATCATGGTTGAAATTCCCATGGAGAACCGAGCGGGCGACGAACAGACGCTTGGGCCAGCCGCGCTTTTGACGTCGCGCTCGCAGGAAGAAAACATGCAGCGCCTTGAGTGGATTCTTTCCCGGTTCAGCGGCTATTTCGGCGTCACTAACTATCTGGGCGCAAAATTTTCCGGCGACCGCGACGCCATGGAGATGTTGCTCGCACGCATCTCAGCGGCGGGCCTTTCATATATCGATGACACGGGCGCCCTTGAACGCATGAGAGTTCGCGGCGACCATACGGTCGTCAACCGCCTGATCGACCCGGGATACGGCCCGGACAAGAGCCGGTCGAAACG
>CALKYG010000275.1 GCA_938003575.1 uncultured Alphaproteobacteria bacterium | reverse complement strand
TTACGACACTTACGGCTTTCCGCTGGATTTGACGCAGGATGCGCTCCGCCGCAAAGGCGTCGCCGTCGACGTCGCCGGGTTTGATGCGGCGATGAAAACGCAAAAGGCCGCCGCGCGCGCCGCCTGGGCGGGCTCGGGCGATGCGGCGAGCGAAGCCGTGTGGTTCGACCTTCGCGATCGTCTCGGCGCGACCGATTTCCTCGGCTATGTGCATGAGGTCGCGGAAGGCGTTGTCGAGGCGATCGTCGCTGGCGGCAAGGAAGTCGGAGAAGCGAAGGCGGGCGACGCCGTTGAAATCATCGTCAATCAGACGCCTTTTTACGCTGAAAGCGGCGGTCAGGTCGGCGACGCCGGAACGATTGTTTCCGACGGCGGCCTCGTCGTCGAGATCTCCGACGTTAAAAAGCGCGCTGGCGCGCTTCACGGCCATGTCGGCAAGGTCGTCAAGGGCGCGGTGAAAACAGGCGACGCAGTGAAGCTCTCTATCGATGTTGAACGGCGCAACCGGACGCGCGCCAACCACTCGGCGACGCACCTGCTGCACAAGGCGCTTCGAGACGTATTGGGAGACCACGTTGCGCAAAAGGGCTCGCTCGTCGCGCCCGACCGCTTGCGGTTCGACTTCTCGCACACGAAGGCGGTCAGCGCGGCGGAGCTTGCGGAAATCGAAAAGCGGGTGAACGCTGTCATTCGCCAGAACAATGACGTCTCAACGCGCATCATGCCTTATGACGACGCCGTCGCCTCGGGCGCGATCGCGCTCTTCGGCGAGAAGTATGACGAGGATGTGCGCGTCCTTTCGATGGGGATCGAAGCGGAAAAGCCGTATTCGGTCGAACTTTGCGGCGGCACGCATGTCCGCCGCATCGGCGATATCGCGCTCTTCAAGATCATTTCGGAAGGCGCCGTTTCAGCCGGCGTTCGCCGCATCGAGGCGCTGACCGGCGAGGCGGCGCGTTTGCATCTGGAGGAACAGGCAGGCGTCGCGCGCGCTGCGGCGGAGGCGGCCAAATCCCCGCTCGCGGAGCTTCCCGCGCGCGTCGATGCGCTCGTCGCCGAAAAAAAGCGTCTTGAACGCGAACTTGCCGAGGCGAAGAAAAAACTCGCGCTTGGCGGCGGAGGCGCTCAGCCTACGAACGAATTCGCCGATATCGGCGGCGTTAAATTTCTCGGCAAGGTGCTCGAAGGCGTCGAGGCGAAGGATCTGCGCGGTCTCATAGACCAGACGAAAAAGACGATGGGGTCGGGCGTCGCCGCCTTTATCAGCGTCGCCGACGGCAAGGCTGCGCTTGCGGTCGGCGTCACTGATGACCTGAAAGAGAAATTCTCCGCCGTCGATCTTGTACGCGTCGGCGCGAAGGCGATCGGCGGGCAGGGCGGCGGCGGCCGCCCCGATATGGCGCAGGCGGGCGGTCCTGACGGCGCAAAGGCCGGCGAGGCGATCGATGCGATCCGCAACGCGATCGCCGGATGACCTTTCTTTCTCGGTGAAGACCAAAAAAGGGCGCCGTCCGGCGCCCTTCATCCTGTTTGGCGATCGGCCGCGGCTATTCAATCGAGATGCTGCCGCCGGACGACGTTTCCTTGCTGACGTTTTTCGGCTTGCCGTAGACATCGACATTGCCGCCGGACGACGCGTCGCCCGTCACGCTCTCAGAGGCGAAGATGTCGGCATTGCCGCCGGACGACGCATCGACCGAAGCCGTGCGGCATTGGAGACCTTCCGCGTCGATATTTCCGCCGGAAGAGACTTCGGCCGCGAGAGCGTCGCAACGGCCGGCTACGTCAATCGACCCGCCGGAAGAGGCTTCTACGGAAAATGCGCCCGCATCGACGCCGCTCGCATCGAGCGAAGCGCCGGATGAGGCCTCCAGTCCCGACAATGAAGGCGTCGTCACGGTGACGACCACGCGGTCGCTCTTGCCCCAGCTGATCGTGTTGTGCTTGCGGCCGATCTGCAATTCGTCGCCCTTGATCTCGACGCGAAGCCGCTCGAGGCCCTTCGCTGTCGATTCCGCGACCACTGAATAATCGCCGCCGACGGTCACGCGGACCGTCGTTCCGGCGGACGCTGAAACGCGCGTGAAGCCTGCAACATCAAAAGTCTGCGTTTCGGCGAAGGCCGGCGTCGCAAGCGCCGCCGCTGCGACGGAGGCGAGGAAGATACGGTTCATGGATGCGCCCTTTCCAGTTGAAATCCCACAGCGCCAGATTGCCGGACGCGGCAAGGACGAACAAGCGTGTTGCGGCGAAGCGTTTCGCAAATGCGGCGATCAAGGCCTCGATCAGCGCCGGCGCCGTCTCGCGTCCGGTCAATGCGGCGGAATGGGCGCTGGCTTGTTCTGAGTTTGGTTCAGGTAGTCCTTGGGCAGGCGCCAAAAATTGAAGCGCATTTTTTCGAGCGGCCGTTCAGAGCCGCTTGGCGCGCCGCCGCCGCGGATCAATGTGATGATGTCGGAAAGCACGGCGGGATCCTTGCGGAAATAGCTGTGTGCGACAACGCCATGGGGACTTTCAACATTAATCAGGTCGATATTCTTGACGCTGGAGAAAATCTCAGCGTCCGCGTCGCTCAAATTCTCGGCCCTGATCCTACCGAAACGGGTTCCCTTCATCAGCCATTGCGAAACCTTCAGTGCGCTGTCTTTCTCGCTCGCATAAATCGTAATCCGGCCAAACGCAGCGCCCAATCTCTCCGCTATGAGGCGTTGTTCCACGACGCCGAAATCAAGGTCCGGCGCCGCCATGATCAGATTGTCGATGCGATATTCCCGGCTGGGGTCGCGACCGGCAGCCCGGCTTTCGATCACGAGTT
>CALKYG010000274.1 GCA_938003575.1 uncultured Alphaproteobacteria bacterium | reverse complement strand
AGAAAATTGGGGAGCGCGGCCGTGAGTTCGGCACGGTGACCGGGCGCAAACGTCGGTGCGGATGGTTCGACGCAACCCTTGTCAGACAATCGATGAAGGTTGCCGGCGTTGACGGGATTGCGCTCACGAAGCTCGACGTGCTCGACGGCTTTGACGAACTTAAAGTCTGCGTCGGTTACGATTTCGACGGCGCGCGTTACGACTACCTGCCTGCGGGCCTGGATGCGCAATCGCGCGTCAAACCGATCTATGAGTCGATGGAAGGGTGGAAAAGCTCGACTGTCGGCGCGCGATCCTGGGTTGATCTCCCTGCAGAGGCCGTCAAATATGTCCGCCGCATTGAGGAGCTCATCGAACGGCCGGTCGCCCTCGTTTCGACAAGCCCGGAACGCGACGATGTTATCCTGATGAAGGACCCGTTCGAGGATTAGTCAGAACCGGGTCGCGCGGCGTCGGCGCGGCACTATAAGCGCTGAAATCGGCGGACCGGCGCTTGCCCGCGCCGCCTCCCCCGACTCAAAGAAGAGAGGCGGTCACTGTTTTACGAAGCGAACGATCAGCCCGTCGACGTCAGCTTCGAGGTCGCCGCCGCTGAGCGGCGTTAGTGTGATCCCCGAGCTGCCGAGGCAGCTCAGAGCGATGGTGCGTTCGCCCGATTGATAGGTGCAATCCATATCCGTCCGCGTGGTTTCTCCCACCATGGTAAGAACTGCCTCGCCGTTCTTCTGGAATTCGATGTTCATTGACGCGCCAAAATCAGGAACGTCGCCGATATAGCGTCCGGATACCGATGCGTTCTTCGGGGCGCTCGCAGAAGTGCTGTCGCCGCCGCCGCAGGCGGCCGTCCCGATCATTCCGGCGCCGACCGCCGCCAGCGCAAATATTTTTGCAACCATGTCCTCAATTCCTATGCTGACGTTGAGAATTTCGTCTCGACTTGGAACTTTCCGGGTGACGCTCCTCGCCCTTGATGCCCCGAATCGCCGCGCCGATGACATAACCAAGCTCTTCGCCGCGCAAATTGTCATGCGCCGTCATCAGGATCTTCTGGTAATCCGACCTGTCGGCGTTTTTGGAGAACGCGTCGAAAAACGGCCGTTGATCCTTGGAGGACGCCGCGTTGTAAAGTTCGATTCCAAGATCGGCATAACCAGCGGAAAACGCTTTCCTCGCCTCCCTGCTCCGAGCCTATCAAACTGAGAAACTGTCTACGCTAGCGACGCAACTGCACATCCAGCGATCAGCCCATACCAGCTGGGCGGCGCTGTGGATGCCATTTTCGTTCAATCAACTGTTGCGCCGCAATATCAAGGCGAAATTGCGGGGCAGGTGATTCCAGGAATTCGTATACAGATCAACGCCGTCGGGACGGTAACGCAATATCCGCCCGTGATTGCGGGCGCTTCAGGGG
>CALKYG010000273.1 GCA_938003575.1 uncultured Alphaproteobacteria bacterium | reverse complement strand
AATCCTGGATCAACCAGACTGCCCAAAGATAGGCCGTCGTCACCCACTGGAATAATATCCAGTGCGGCCTTTGTGCGCGGTCCGGCGTTTTCATGAAGTGGCGCTCGAGCGTCGGGGCGAGGAAGACGTACAGCACCAGACCGAGGCCGAACGACGCGACATACGCATAGGCTGACTTTTCGATCATCGATTGCATGCCTGACAGCGTGGCGAAGATCGAAAGGATCATGAAGCTCGTGGACACCGGCATGCCGAGGCGCGTGATTACAAGAAGCGCGGCCGCCGGGACGACATGGTACCATTGCGCCTCGAACTCGGGATATTTCTTCGCGTTCGAAAGGCGGCCCCAGGACGGGTCCCCGTCAAACTGTAGGTACCCGATGATGAAGACGACGGCGAGCACGGTCGCGGCGAAAAGAAAGAGCGCCCACCAGGGAAGTTTCTGATTTGATGATATGAAAGTGCCCAGAGTCTGCAGCGCGTCATTGCCGACCACGGCGTAGGCGGCGAATGCAAAGCCGACAATCGCCCAGATTCCGACCCCGAGTTCGAATGACATCAACTACCCGCCTCACTGCGCCTGCGCAGCTCGTCTCTGAATTCGCGGCGCAAATTCGTAATTTTGTGTTTCGGTTTTGTGACGGTAATCTTGCATTCTTGTGACAAGTCGGCGCTCAAACCGTCCTTGCGCAACCTTCGTAAGGGAATGATGGGCTTGTTAAACTCTTCTCATATCCCCGTCGGCCATCCGGCCGTCCGGTCGGGCGTTATCGGCGTCCTTCTCGTCAACCTCGGCACACCGGACGCGCCCACCGCGCACGCCGTGCGCAAATATCTTGAAGAATTCCTCTCTGATCGCCGAGTCGTCGATTATCCGCGCGTGCTTTGGCTGCCAATCCTTTACGGCGTGATCCTGAATGTCCGTCCCGCGCGCTCGGCGAAAGCCTACGCCAAAATCTGGACGCGCGAGGGATCGCCCCTCCGCCTTTACACAAAAGCCGCCGCGGAAGCGCTTGCCGATCGCCTTGCGGATCGCGTACGCGTCGATTGGGCGATGCGATACGGCCGTCCATCGGTGGCGGAGAAGGTATCCGCCCTCAAGGCGTCAGGGTGCGACCGGATTCTCGTCGTTCCAATGTATCCTCAATATTCGCAGTCGACCTCCGCGAGCGTCGCCGACGCCGTCTTCGCGGCGTCGGCTAAAATGGCGTGGCAGCCGGCAATTCGCATCGCGCCGCCCTTTCATGATCACCCGGATTATATCGCCGCCCTTAAAGGCGAGGCGGACGCTTATTTCGGATCGCTCGGATGGACACCCGAGCGCGTCGTCCTCTCTTTTCACGGCACGCCGAAGCGGCACCTTGACGGCGGTGATCCTTATTTCTGTCATTGCTCGAAAACGGCGCGTCTCTTGCGCGAGGCGATGGGATGGAGCGAAGAGTTCGCGCCGCTTGCTTTCCAGTCGAAGTTCGGGCGCGAGGAATGGCTGACTCCGGCGACCGACGCGACACTCCGGGGCCTTGCTGCGACAGGCGTCAAGCGGCTAGCCGTCATGACGCCCGGTTTTACAACGGATTGCCTTGAAACGCTCGAGGAGATCGCCATCGGCGGCGCCGAAATTTTTCACGAGGGGGGCGGCGAGAAATTCGCAGCCCTCCCCTGCCTGAACGCCTCCCCCGGCATGATCGATCTGCTAGAAGCAATTGTCGCGCGCGAAGCCGCCGGATGGATGTGAGGACAACATGGAAGAATTGATTGCTTCGCCCGCCTTCTGGGGCAGTCTCGTAACGCTGACGTTTCTCGAAGTCGTCCTAGGCATCGACAATCTTCTTTTCGTGTCGATCGCCGTCAGCAATCTCAAAGGCGCGGCTCAAAGCGCTGCGCGGAGCATCGGCGTCTGGAGCGCGATGGTATTGCGGATCGCGATGCTCGGCGGGATTTTCTGGATTATCGGCCTCGACAAGGAGCCTATCTTTCATCTTCCGGATGCGCTCGCCGAATTCGTCGCGCATGGCGACGAACATGCGCAACACGCCTTCGCAGACATAACGCTGAAAGATTTGATCCTTTTTGCCGGCGGGCTCTTCCTGCTCTGGAAGGGAACGCAGGAAATCCATGCGGCTGTCGAAGGAACGGGTCACGAGAAGTCGAACGCCGGGACGTCTTTCAGCGGCGTCATCGCCCAGCTCTTCGTCATCAATATCGTATTCTCGCTCGACAGCGTCATCACCGCCATAGGCATGACCACGTTGCTGCCCGTCATGTTCGCCGCCGTCATACTTTCCACGATTGTGATGGCGATCGCCGCGACGCCGCTGTCGGCATTCATCGAAAGGCATCCGACGACGAAAATGCTGGCCCTCGCCTTCATACTTCTCGTCGGCGTCGCCCTCGTAGCGGACGGAGCGGGCTTTCACATTCCGCGCGGCTATCTTTATTTCGCGATCGCGTTCTCGCTCTTTGTGGAACTCCTCAATATCCGCATGCGGCGCAAGTCCGCGGGCCCCGGCGCCGCGAGCGCCCATTGAGGATATGGGACCCTGCGGACGCCGACCTTAAACCGCCGCCGGGGGGCGCTTTCCGTCGGCGAAATACGGCCTGTTGCGGCGCCAGCTTCTCGACGATCGCGTGTCCGGGTCCGACAGTCTCATTTCCTCGCCAGGCGCGACAGCTGAAGAAATCGCCGTCGCACATTGTCCTGAATACGTCCGGTCATTCAGAAACGGCTCAATTTCGACTGGCGGCATGCGGCGTATTGGCGTTCCCTGGTCGCCCGAGACCTGGCGCCGCGCATCGTCGATCGCGGGAGGCGCGATCGCGCGCGGGATTCCCGTCTCAATCGGAATGGGCTGCGGCTATGCCGATCCGATTGGAGCGATCCTCGAGACTTACGCGAATACATGGCGGACGGCGCAGTTGCTTATCTGAACCAGCAGAGCTGCTCGCTCGTCGCAAGGAGCGCGCCCGACCGGCTCCACAAGCGCATGGCGTGACTGAAGATCGACTGCTCGGCGCGAACGCCCGCGACCTCGCTCAGGATGAAATCGGCGCCTGCCGCGGCGATCTCCTCTTCACTGCCGTGAAAATAGACCGACATTGTCACCGTCGAGGAGAGTCTCGGGCCGTCGCTTATGAAGAAGATGCGCGGCGGCGTCGCGTCCGCGAAATAAGTGAGGCGCGGATGGTCGAGCCGCGCGCCGTCAACCCCTCGGATCCATGCTGTTGAATTTGTGGAATCGCGCTGAAAGGGCGGGTAGCCGGCGACCGCACGCGTTTCGACCGAGGCTCCGAACGGCGCCGGCGGATGAAAGGCTGGAAGGCCCTCGGGATCCGGCGCCGCCGGCGCCTTCGCCTCGAGAAAACCGTCGCTGGCGCGGCGGCTCGCCGTCACAATCAAGGCGCTCGCGCATAAACCCCCGTCAGCCGCATGGATTTCGGCCTGCGTATGAGAGAGGGACCGGCTCGCGCCGAGCATTCGTGTGCGAACCGTCACGTCGCCGCCTGACTGTATGCGGCTGACGAAATTCGTCGTGATCGAGATAGGGGCGTCGCCGGTCGACTGTTCGAGCGCAGCTTTCAACAGGATCGCGGCCGTCCATCCGCCGAACATGCCGGTGCCCGCCTCAAAGGCGGGATCAGCGAATGCGCGCAGTTCATCTGCATTCACCCGCCGCAGAGCCAGCGCGTCGTCAATACGAAGCGTCATGTCGCCGCCGATTCGCCGACAATTGTGATAAAATGATCGACCTCCTCGACACGCGTCGCCCAAGAGCAAATAAGACGCCGCATCGTCCCCCCTGCCGGATCGCCCGGCGTCGTCCATGGATAGAATTTCGCGCCCGCCGCGATCAACCGTTCCTCAACGCCGCCGGGAAAGGAAACGAAGACTTCATTGGCCTCGGTTTTATACCATACCGTACAGCCGGCGGCCTTCAAACCGTCCGACAATTTGCGCGCGAGACGGTTAGCGTCGCCAGCCATTTTGAGCCAGAGATCATTGTGGAAATAGGCGTCAAACTGCGCTGAAATAAAGCGCATTTTCGAAAAGAGCTGCGCGGCGCGTTTGCGGCGGAACATGAAATCCTTAGCGGCGTCCGGATTAAAGAAGACAACCGCTTCAGCGATAAGGCAGCCGTTCTTCGTGCCGCCAAATGACAGCACGTCGACGCCTGCTTTCCAAGTCAATTCGGCCGGCTCGCACGAGAGCGCCGCGACGGCGTTCGCAAATCTGGCGCCGTCCATGTGGAGACTGAGGCCGCGATCTTTCGCGAGGCGGCCAATCGCCCTTACTTCATCTACTGAATATACAACGCCGCATTCCGTTGCTTGCGTGATCGAGACGGCGCGCGCGGGCATGCCGTGCGGCGCGCGATCCGGAAAGCCGCTGAGCGCGTGTTCAATGATCTGCGGCGAAAGTTTCGCGGCGGCGCCTTTGAGCGGCAGCAGCTTCGCGCCGCCGGTGAAGAGCTCCGGCGCGCCGCATTCGTCCATCTGGATGTGGCTTTCCTCATGGCACAGGATCATCCCCCAAGGCGGACAAATCTGCGACAATGCAAGGGAGTTCGCCGCGCCGCCGGTCGCGACAAAAAAAACCGCCACGTCACGTTCAAAAATTTCGCAGAATCTCTGCTCAACGCGCTTCGTCAGCGCGTCGCCGCCGTAAGAAGGCGCGGGGCCGTCATTGGCGCTCGCGACGGCGGCGACAATCTGGGGATGGGCGCCCGCCCAATTGTCCGATGCGAAGTTCATGGCGGCGACGATGCGGC
>CALKYG010000272.1 GCA_938003575.1 uncultured Alphaproteobacteria bacterium | reverse complement strand
ACCAGCCCGCCCCGATCTGTCGCCGCGATTCTCGTCCTCGCGCTCAGCGTTCTGGCGCTGACCCGGGGGCCTGCGCCTCGGGCGCCGGACTCGCCGCGGGTCAGCTATTTCCGGGAATTGTTGCCGCTCGGGCCGGAACGGTTCCGGCCGCTCCCGCCCGCGCCGGACAGCCGCCATTCCGCTAATGCCTGGCTTGCCGTAAATGAGCACGGGCTCGAAATCATCCGCAAAAGCGAGGGGCTGAGGCTCAACGCCTACTATCTCGCAGGGCAATGGCTCATCGGATACGGACACGCCGGCTCGGCAAAGCAGGGCATGGCGATCACGCACGCGGACGCCGAACGCCTTCTGATTGCAGATGTAAAGGAGGCGGAACGCGCGGTTCGGGAACTTGTCGCCGTTCCGGTGAACGAGAACGAGTTTTCAGCGCTTGTGTCGCTCGCATACAATATGGGATCGGGCGCCTTCGCGCGGACCCGTGTGCTCGAGCGTCTGAACGCGGGCGATAGAGCGGGTGCGGCAAATGCGTTTCGCCATATCGTGGCCGCCGACATCAACGGAGAGCGGGTCGTCCTCGACGCCCTGAGGCGTCGGCGCGCCGCCGAACGGGCGCTGTTCCTGACACCGCCCTTGAGAGCCTGAGATTGCGGTTGCGAAGGAGCTGGAACCCCGGCATCCCTCTTGCCCATGAAGCTTCTATACGCCGTGCTGACGCTTGCCGCCGCCGCCTGTGCGGGGGCATCCATTCGAACCGAAACGCGGGAAGCGCTGCCGGCGCCGGTCGCCAACAACGCCGTCGCCTTCGGCCGTGACGCGCGCGGACTGGCGACGATCTATTCATTCATGGGGCTTGGATCCGGCAAGACTTATAATGACGTCGTCGCCGCCGCTTACGCCTGCGAAGAGGCGACGCTTGATTGCCGGCGCATCGGTGACGTCCCGGTTGAAACGGGACGCCTCGCGTCGGTCGCCGCGAGCGCGGGCGGCCTAATCTATATTTTCGGCGGGTATACGGTGGCCGAAGACGGATCGGAAGAATCGACGACAGAAGTCTTCCGCTTTGATCCCGTTACAGAGCAATATGACCGGGTCGCCGACATGCCGACGCCGGTCGATGATTCAACGGCGATCGTCCTCTATGACCGGTATATCTATCTCGTCTCGGGCTGGCATGACGACGGCAATGTCGCCCTGACCCAGGTCTATGATACGCATGAAGACCGGTGGTTCCGCGCGACGGATTTTCCGGGCGCGCCAGTCTTTGGCCACGCAGGCGGCGGCGACGGCCGGACAATTCTCGTCATGGGCGGCGTCAAGACCCTCGCCGGCGACGGCGGCGAGCGCAAATTCGTCGCCAGCGATGAAGCCTGGATCGGCCGGGTCTTGAAGGAATCGCCGCAGGAGATCGAATGGTTGCGGGCCCCATCGCCGCCCGTCGGCCCCTATTACCGCATGGCGGCAAGCAACGGGTCGGACCTTGTCTATTTCGCCGGCGGCGGCGACAACCCATATAATTACAACGGCGTCGGCTACGACGGCGCGCCCGCAAAACCATCCTCGAAGATCATGGCGTTCGACGTGAAGTCGATGAAATGGACCGTCGTTGGCGACATTCCGCCGAGCATGGACCATCGGGGTCTCGTCGCGGGCGATAGCGGCCTTTATATCATGGGCGGCCTCGGGCCGGACCTTGAAGTCCGTGCGGCGGTCACGCGAATCGAAACGGAGTAGGAAATTGGAACGCATTTCGATTTCGAGATCCTTCAACGGCGAGCAGGCAATCTGGAGACACGCGAGCGCAACGCTTTCTTGCGACATGCGCCTTGCGATCTTCACGCCGCCTTCGGAAGTCCATGGGCCGGGACCCTATCCGACGCTGTTCTGGCTGTCAGGGCTGACCTGCACGGAGGAGAATTTCACAGTGAAGGCGGGCGCGCAGCGCATCGCGGCGGCGCTTGGCCTGGCGATCATTGCGCCCGACACGTCTCCGCGCGGAGATGACGTGCCAGATATGGAGCCGAAAACCTATGATTTCGGCAAGGGCGCCGGCTTCTATGTCGATGCAACGGAAGCGCCATGGTCGAAAAATTATCGGATGCATTCCTATGTCGTCGACGAATTGCCGGCGCTCGCGGCGAAGCATTTTCCTGTCGACGTCCGGCGCATGGGCATATCGGGCCATTCCATGGGCGGCCACGGCGCGCTTACCATTCATCTCAAATATCCGGATAAATTCCGCAGCTGTTCAGCATTCTCGCCGATCGTGGCGCCGTCGCAGACTCCCTGGGGGCGGAGAGCCTTTACCGGCTATCTTGGCGGCGACGAAAAGACGTGGCTGCAATACGATGCGACGCACCTGGTCGCCGCACGCGGCCCGAGCGGCGCTCACATTCTCATCGACCAAGGCGCGGCTGACCAATTTCTCGCCGAGCAATTGCGCCCTGAACTGTTCGCCGAGGCGGCGCGCGCCGCCGGCCAGAAGCTGACGCTCAACTTGCGCGAGGGCTATGACCACTCTTATTTTTTCATCGCGACCTTCATTGAGGATCATTTGCGTTGGCACCGCAGCGCTCTCGGCTAGAGACCGCAGTCCCGAGGACGCCCAATGTGTTCAATTCACCGGATCGTTATTTTAGCCCCGCCGTCGCAAGTGTGGTTCTATAATGCCGAAGGACGGCGCAACCCCGACGATCGAGGGATGTGCCGGACCAAAAACCGTTACGCTCAGCCAGGCGATGCAATCAGTTGAGGGATGCTAATGACCCACAAGACGGCCGCAATCCTGGCGATCGGCGATGAACTGCTGTCGGGCCGCACGCGTGACGCAAACATCCATTTTCTGGCCGGCTGGCTGACGGAGCGCTCAATTGCGCTGAAAGAGGCGCGCATTGTCGCCGACGACGAGACAGAAATCATCAGCGCACTGAACGCATTGCGCGCTCGATATGATTATGTATTCACTTCGGGCGGAATCGGACCGACGCATGACGATATCACCTACGAGGCGATCGCCAAAGCCTTCGGACGGAAAACGGTCGAACACCCGGAAGCGATGCGGCTGATTTCCGCGTGGTATAAGGCGAAGGGCGAAGAAACAACGCCGGCCAGACGTCGTATGGCGATGATGCCTGAGGGCGCCGACCTTATCATGAATCCGGTCACCGGAGCGCCCGGCGTCAGGATCGGCAATGTCTTTGCATTGGCGGGCGTGCCAAGCATCTTCAAGGGTATGTTGAGCGCTATTGAGACGGCGCTTGAGCGCGGCGTCCGGATCTATTCACGCGCGGTTACCGCGCTGGGTCTGCCGGAATCGCAGCTCGCCGGCCCACTCCTCGAGATTCAATCCGCAGTTAAGGGAGTGGCGCTTGGATCCTATCCGATCGACGGAGATGAAAAGGGCGTAACGATTGTGGCGCGGTCCGAAGATCCGGCGGCGGCCGACGCAGCAATTGCAAGCGTTTCGGCCGCAATGCGGGCGCTCGGCGCCGAGCCGGCAGACGGAGAAAGACCTGGATGATGACGCAGCGGGGAAAATTGGCTATTCTGGGGGCCTCATTGAAGGAAGCGGCTGTGAGCGCAAGAGCGATCCTTATACTGAGTATATGCGTTGGGATGGCGTGCTCGCCTGCGGCGGCTGCGGGAAGCGGCGGCGCGAGCGGGCTCTCTGCGACGAGCAAATCCGCCGCCGACGTTGAGAAAGCGTTCGCCGACGGAATTGATGCGTTGAAGGCGGGGGATTACGAGACGGCTGAGAAAAAGTTCGGCGAAGTGCTGTTGGCCGCGCCGACGCATCCGGAAGCGAATTATTATATGGCGCTTTCGAAAATCGGAGTCGGCAAGCCGAAGAACGCAGTGCGTTATCTCGAAAAGGCGATCAAGGCGCGCGGCGCATTCGTCGAAGCGCGTCAGAAATTGGCGCTTGTCAAGATTGAGCTCGGCGATCCGGACGCTGCGCGCGAGCAGGCTGCTGCGATTGAGGCGCTGAAGGAGCAGTGTGCTGCAACGGGGGATTGCGACCAGGCATACGTCGATCGCGTCGAAAGTGCGATCATAAAGATAAAAGATGCGCTGGCGAAGTTTGATACGCCGCTGTCCGTCGATGGTCCGGAAAGCGGTGAGAGCGATAGCGAAAAGGAATCATCACTCCTGTTCGCTCCGCGCGACGCTGGCGTCGCAAAATATGCCGCCGCAGTTCGTCTCATTAACGAGAGCCGCCATTATGAGGCGATCGCCACTCTCTACGCCGCGCAGGCGATCGTGGGTCCGCATCCGGATATTCTCAATTATCTCGGTTACGCTCACCGCAAGATCGGCGAAACAGGAAAAGCGCTGGAATTCTATACGGCCGCGCTCGCGCTTGATCCGGACCACAAGGGCGCGACTGAATATCTCGGCGAGCTTTATCTCGAGATCGGGGAGCTCGACAAGGCGAAGCGCCAACTTTCAAAGCTCGACCGGATTTGCGCATTCAGCTGCGCTGAACGTGAGGATCTCGCAAGACTCATCGCTCGACGCGACGGCGCGCTTGCGTCGCGCTAGTGCGATATCATTGCTGCTCTTGCCGCTTGCTCAATCGGCGATTGCGGGTCCGCTGGAAGAGGCGCGCTGGCTTGCGCCTGGCGTGGACCGCGCCGCGGCGCTCTCGGTGTCGCCCGGCGAGTGTTTTGCGCCGCCAGAAGACGCGGAAACAGCTTATCTCGCAGAAGTCGGCCGCGCGGCTTTCAACAGCCCGCGCCTGCTCGGCGGTCAAGCCTCGCGCGCAGGTCTGTCTTGCGCATCCTGTCATGTCGATGGTCGGTCAAATCCCGATTTCCACCTTGAGGGGCTTTCGGGCGCGCCCGGAACGGCGGATGTGACGAGTTCGATATTTTCAGAGGTCCGTGAGGACGGCGTTTTCAATCCTGTGCGGATTCCGACGCTGGTCGGCGCCGCCGATCATGCGTCCTTCGGTTCCATGGCGCCGGCTGCGAGCCTCCATGATTTCGTCGCCGCCGCCGTCGTCGATGAGTTTCGCGCTGAGACGCCGGCAGGGACCGTCCTGGAAGGCCTGGTCGCCTACATATCGGCGCTCGACGCCGACGCCTGCGTCGACGGTCCGGTTGCGCGGTCGCCAAGACGCGCCATGGACGATGTTCGGCGCGTCCTGAATGCGGCGCGGAAAGCTTATGCAAGGAATGACATCGCCGCCGCCGACTTCCTGCTGGTCAGCGCACAGGCTGGGCTCGGGACCGTCAGCGCCCGATTTCCGGCGCCGCAACATGCGGGCTTACGGGAGGAACTGGAGGCGGTTTCGCGCAAGATAGCGGAAATTAGGGCCGAAACAGACAGCGCCGCCGCCCAGGCCAAGCTTGGCCGAATTCTGCGGTCGGTGAAAGCGCTTTCAAAGCGCCTTCACAGGGAACGCGCCGCGTCGCTATACGACCGGCGCAAGCTGCAAGAATATTTCGCCCGCCGCGAAGGAGACTGATCGTTTCATGCTGAGCGTTTTTGATATTTTCAAGATCGGAATCGGTCCGTCGTCGTCCCATACGGTCGGCCCAATGCGGATCGGCGCGAGGTTTCTTTCCGAAGCACGGGACGCGGGTGCACTTTCGGGGGCGGCGCGTGTGAAGGTCGCGCTTCACGGGTCGCTTGCTCTTACCGGAATCGGCCACGGGACCGATAAGGCGGCCATACTCGGCCTCCTCGGATTTGCGCCTGATGAAACCGATCCGGATGAGGCGGAGGCCGCCGTTGCGAGGGTGCGGGCGACAAAGAGACTTCGCTTGCACGGCAGCGCCGAAATCGACTTCGATCCGGCGCTCGATATCGAACTTCGCGGCGACATCATTCCGGTGGTTCATCCGAACGAAATGTCGCTGGCGCTTTTCGACCGTCACGGCGAGGAGACGTTTTCGCAAACCTATTATTCCGTCGGCGGCGGCTTCATCGCGAGCGCAAGACAGCTGACCGCGCCAGCGCCGGACGACCTGATCAAGGACCCTCACAAAAGTCCGTTCAATTTCGGATCCGCCCGCGAGCTGCTTGCGATTTGCGGGCGCGAAAATCTTTCCATAGACGAAGTCATCTTGAGGAATGAAGACGCCATACGTCCGCGCGTCGACACGCTCGCCGGTCTCGACAAAATCTGGCGCGCGATGCGCGATTGCATTGAGCGCGGGCTGAAGACGTCTGGCGTCCTGCCGGGCGGACTTGACGTCCAGCGCCGCGCTCCTGCGCTCTACCGCAAGCTTGTGGGTGCTCCGTTAGCGAATGAACGCGAGCAGTTATTCGACTGGCTTAATGTATACGCAATGGCTGTGAATGAGGAAAACGCCGCCGGCGGACGGGTCGTCACCGCTCCGACGAACGGTGCGGCAGGCATCATACCGGCAGTCCTGAAACATTATTGCGAAGACTCTGATCAACCGAACGCGGATCATATAAGACGCTTTCTCGTCACGGCTGCCGGCGTCGGCATGCTTTACAAGCAGCGTGCCTC
>CALKYG010000271.1 GCA_938003575.1 uncultured Alphaproteobacteria bacterium | reverse complement strand
CCATAGCTGATTCTGTATGACGGTATTCTGACAATTTTCAGGATAATTGCACGATTGCAACGGTCAAATCGGCGTCCGGCCCCGCAGCTGCGCGTAATAGGTCCAGAGAATATGGGCGGCCACGCCGCGATAGGGCGCCCAGAATTGCGCGCGCGCGTCGAGCCCTTTCTGGTCAATGGCGCCCGACGAGGCTGCGTTGTAGGCGTGTTTGAGCGCGACGTCGTTCGGCGGCCAGATGTCGATGCGGCCCTCGCAAAAGAGAAGATAGATCGACGCCGTCCACGGCCCGATCCCCTTGAACGCGACAAGCGTCTTCATCGCCTCGACATCATCAAGCGCGCCGAGCCGCTCAAAATCGACGACGCGCTTTGCCGCCGCGTCGGCAAGAGAGATGACGTAGCGCGCCTTCGGCGTTGAAAGGCCGAGGCGCCGCAGCCCATGCTCGCCGAGTTTGAGCGCCGCATGCGGCGACGCGCAGTCAAGGTTGTCGCGGCAACGCTTCCAGATCGCCTGCGCGCTCGGCACCGACACCTGTTGCTCGACGATAATGCGGAAGAGACCTTCAAAGCCGCCCTCGCGCCGGCGGATATGCGGCCGTCCGACTGATTCCGCCGCAAGTCTCAGCCCGTCATCTTTTCTGGACAGCAAGCGCTGTGCGGCGCTGACGTCGGAGAAAACGTCTATCGGACCCGATCGCGGCACGATCAGAAAGAGGCCTCGGCGAGAAGCGCCCGTTCGTCGCCTTTGAGATCGACGGCGAAATGGTGCGCCATGTATTCGCCCATGGTGACGCCGGACTCAGCGATCGCCTGCAGCGGATCAAGGAAATTGGTTTCATCGACGGCCATCGCGCCCGGCCTGGCCCGACGCCTCAGCCCTTCACGCGAAATGGCGACGATTTCCTTGGCGACGTCCTGAACCGTCCGCTTACCGATTTTCGCCTTCAGACCGTAATGCGCGGCGTCGATGCGCAAGGCGTCGCGCATCTCGGCCGTCCAGTCCTTTGCGACATCCCAGGCTGCGGCAAGCGCGTCCTTGTCGTAGAGCAGCCCGACCCAAAAAGCGGGAAGCGCGCATATCCGCGCCCAGGGGCCCGAATCTGCGCCGCGCATTTCAAGAAACCGCTTAAGGCGCACTTCCGGAAACGCGGTCGAAAGGTGATCTTCCCAATCGAGTATATGGGCGCGTTCGCCCGGCATGATCGCGAGCTTCCCCGCAAGGAAATCACGGAACGAGAGCCCTGCGGCGTCGAAATACCTGCCGCCGCGACGAACGAAATACATTGGGACGTCCAGCATGTAGTCGCGATAGCGCTCATAACCAAAGCCGTCTTCAAAGACGAATTTGAGCAGGCCCGTCCGATCCGGGTCCGTATCTGTCCAGATGCGGGCGCGCCATGACGCCCATCCGGACGGCTTTCCTTCGACGATCGATGAATTGGCGAAGAGCGCCGTCGCTACGGGTTGCAGAGCGAGCGACGCGCGAAACTTCGCAACCATGTCTTCTTCACTGCTGAAATCGAGGTTCACCTGAACCGTGCAGGTCCGATGCATCATGTCGAGGCCGAGACCGCCGACCTTCGGCATATAATTGCGCATGATCGCATAGCGCGACTTCGGCATCTGCGGCATCTCTGCGCGCGTCCATGTCGGCGCAAAACCCATGCCGAAAAAGGCGATGTTCAAGGGTTCGGCGACCGCCTTCACCGCATCGAGATGGCGCGCGACCTCGGAGCAGGTCTGATGAATCGTTTCAAGGGGCGCGCCCGACAATTCGACCTGGCCGCCGGGTTCAAGCGAGACCGATGCGCCTTCTCCCTTCAAGCCGATCGGCAGGTCCTGATCGCGCAGGATTTCCCAGCCGGTGGTTTCGTGCAGCTTTTCCAGTATGGCGCGGATGCCGTTCGGCCCCTCATACCCGACAGGCTTCAAGGTCTTGCGGCAGTAAATGAATTTTTCGTGCTCAGTGCCGATTCGCCAATCGGCCCTCGGCTTCTCGCCTTCGGCGATGAATGCCGTCAGCTCATCAAGAGATTCGATCGGCGCAAGATCGCCTGTCGCCTGACGTTCAACGCTCACGCATATCTCCGCTTTCGCCGTCGGCAGATGCCGGCCAAGTTTCCGCCTTTATCGGTCCGCAACGAATCCGCCAAGCGATTTGCGCTCACGTCGAGGTGAGCAATGCTTCACCGCCGCGCCAGATCGCCGACAGCCGCCTGCCACAACGCCAGAGAAACGACCGCCGCGGTGTCGGCGCGCAATATGCGGGGTCCGAGCGTCACGGCGCGAACGAAGGGAAGCGCCCGGAGCCATTTTCGCTCTTCGGAGGTGAAGCCGCCCTCCGGTCCGATGAGGATCGCCGAGGGTCCGCCGCCCACCATGCGCGCAACGTCTGAAAGCGGCTCGGCGCGGCCTTCCCTGCCTCCCCATTCCCTGGACGGATCATCGCCGGCCTCGTCGCAGAAATAAAGGGTTCGGCCGGCATCCCAGCGAAGCAGCGTTTCCGCGAGCTTCGCCGGCGCGCGCACGGCCGGAACCGAAAGCCGCTCACATTGTTCGGCGGCTTCCAATGCGATCGCTTCAAGCCGGTCAATGCGGATCCTTTCCGTGTTCGTTCGGTCCGTCAGCACCGGTGCGAACGCGAAGGCGCCAAGCTCTGTCCCTTTCCGGATGACAAGGTCGAGCGCGGCGCGCTTTACGGGCGCAATCAACAGCTCAATATCGGGATCCGCTTCCGGCGCGCGGGTTCGGGTCGCGATTGTCGCTGTCGCGGCCTTCTTGGAGATCCCGGCGAGCCGCGCGCAAAATTCGCCGTCGCGCGCGTTGAACAGCCGCAATTCCGCGCCAGCCTCGCGCCGCAGCACATTGCGCAGGTAATGCGCCTGCTCCCCCGAGAGAGCGATCGTTCCGCCCTCTTCCAAAGTCTGCGTCGTGAAGAGCCGGGGGATCATCGCCGGGCGCTCACGAACGCTGAAGCCGGGCCGACGCATCGACAGCGCGGCTGCGAACGGCTTAAATTCGTCGCGCCGCCGCAATGCCAAAAGGCGGGGCGCACCAAAGGAACCGGACCGGTCATGGACATTGGCGCTCTGCTGCTCTTCTATTTCATTCTCGTTTCGCTGCAGCCGCTTGTCCAGCAGCGCGCACTCGAGATGATGCGCCGGCGCAAACTTTCGGCGATCGAGCAGGAACGCGCCTCGCGCGTCATTCTCATGGCTCACCGGCAGGAAACGATGCGCCTCCTCGGGTTTCCGATCGTCCAGTACATCAACATGAACGACACGGAAGAAGTCATTCATGCAATCAGGATGACGGACCCGGACATGCCGCTTGACGTCATCCTGCACACGCCCGGCGGGGTCGCGCTCGCCGCCATCCAGATCGCGCGGGCGGTCAAGGAGCATCGCGGCCGCACGACCGTGTTCGTTCCCCATTACGCCATGTCCGGCGGCACGCTGATCGCCCTTGCGGCCGATGAGATCGTGCTCGGACCGCATGCCGTTCTGGGGCCGATCGATCCGCAGATCGACGGCTATCCCGCCGCCGCCATCATCGAAGCGGCGGAGAGAAAACCGGTGAGCGAGGTCGATGATTCAACGCTGATCCTTGAAAGCGTCAGCCGGCGTGCGGTTGCGCAGCTGCGCGCGGCGGTGCTTTCGCTTCTGAGCGATTCGATAAGCGACGAGCGCAAGGAAGAGCTCGCAGGCATTCTGACAACCGGCTTGTGGACGCATGACTACGGCATCACCGCAACAGAAGCCGCAGGAATGGGCCTTCCGGTGAGCACGGAGCTGCCGTCGGCGATATACGATTTGATGCGGCTCTTCCCTCAGCCGCTGCGAAAGACGCCGAGCGTTGAGTATCTTCCTTTTCGGCATGAGCCGACGCAGGGCAAATAGAACGCGAATGCGTCAAGACCCGCTTTTGAAAAGGCCGTCCTTTCCAACCCGGCTGATCAGCGCGGACATGTCCGCGTCGGTCAACTGCCGGAAATCATCATAACAGGCGCCGACCGCGATGAATGGCGACGGGAAGGACAGGCATACGAAATCATCGGCCAGGGCCCGCATTCTGGCGGCGACGTCGCGCGGGGCGACTGGAACTGCAATAACGATGCGCCGCGCCCGCCCTTTTCGCACCGCCAGAACCGCCGCCTCCATTGTCGAGCCGGTGGCGAGGCCGTCATCGACCAGAATCGCCGTTCGCCCGGCCGCGCGCTGCACCGGCAGCCGGTCGCGGTAAAGTTTCCGGCGACGCTCGATTTCCGCGAGCGCCGTGTTTTTCGCCCTTGCGATATAGTCGTCGCTGACGCCGAGCTCCTCGACCGCATGGTCATGGATGACGACGACAGGCTCTGCTCCGTCCGCAACAGCCCCGATCGCAAGCTCTTCAAAGCCGGGAGCGCCGATCTTCCTGACGATGATGACATCGAACGGCGCATTCAAGGTCTCGGCGACGGCGCCCGCAACCGGCGCGCCGCCGCGCGGCAGGGCGTAAACCACGGGATCGTCAAGAGACATCCGCAGCAAGAGCTCGCCAAGCTCTTCACCGGCCTCTTCTCGATCTCTAAATCGCCGCATCAATACGCGCCTCGGCTGGCATTATGGCGAAACCGCCGCCACGCGCCTATAAATTACTTCCAGCCGCGAAGAGTCACAATGAACACGCTTTCCCCCCCAGACGCCGCCGCCGGAAACTGGGTCGACCGTTTCGCGCCTGACTACGCCAAGCCTTATTTCCGGCTGATGCGCGCCGACCGGCCGATCGGCGCCTGGCTGCTGCTTCTGCCCTGCTGGCTCGGACTTGCGCTCGCCGCGCCCGCAAGCGGCGCGACGATCGTTGAGACCCTTAAGGGCGCCGCCCTGTTTGCAATCGGCGCCTTCGTCATGCGCGGCGCCGGATGCGCGTATAACGACATCGTCGACCGCGAATTCGATGCAAAGGTCGCTCGCACAGCGCTTCGCCCCATTCCGTCCGGTCAAATCACCGTCAGGCGCGCTGCGGCGTTTCTCGTCGCGCTCTGCCTTGTCGGTTTGGCGGTGCTCGTCCAATTTAATTCGTATACGATCCGACTAGGATTCGTTTCTCTCGGGCTTGTCGCCGCATACCCTTTCATGAAGCGCGTCACATGGTGGCCGCAGGCCTGGCTCGGCCTCACTTTCAACTGGGGCGCGCTGATGGGCTATTCGGCCCTTGCGGGGAAGCTCGCCGCAGCGCCGATTCTTCTTTACGCCGCGGGCGTCGCCTGGACGCTCGGCTATGACACGATCTACGCGCACCAGGATAAGGAGGATGACGCGCTGATCGGCGTCAAGTCATCCGCCCGCGCGCTTGGCGCTCGAACCCGGTCCGCGTTGACGATTTTCTATTCCATCACGATTGCGCTATTGGCGGCGGCCGGCCTCTCAGCCGGCATGCCCGGCGCCTATGTCGCGTTTCTGGCCGCGCCGGCGGCGCATTTCATTTGGCAGATTCGCAATATCGACATCGACAATCCCGAAAACTGCCTCAGGATCTTCAAGTCAAACCGCGATGCCGGCTTCCTCATTCTCGCAGCCTTGTTATTGGCGGCCGCAATCGAAGGCTCCTATATCGGCGCCGTCTTCCACGAATGACGGAGTGAGGTCATGATCGACCGACGCATGCTTTTCATCGGCGGCGCGCTCGCCGCGGGCGCCGCCGCATTCTCTGCAAAGGCTAAAGATATGAAAATCGATCCGAAGACAATTCCCGATTACGGCAAATGGCGCCTGTCGGAGAAAGAATGGAGAGAGCGGCTGAGCGCGGAAGCCTACGCCGTGTTGCGCAAGGAGGCGACCGAGCGGCCCTGGACAAGCGAGCTCAACAATGAAAAGCGCAAGGGAGTTTTCTCCTGCGCCGGATGCGGTTACGACCTGTTCTCTTCGGATATGAAGTTCGAATCCGGGACAGGATGGCCGTCCTTCTTCGACCATTTGCCTAACGCGCTTGAGACGAAGACCGACTTCAAGCTGATCGTACCGCGCACGGAGTATCATTGCGCGCGTTGCGGCGGACATCAGGGTCATGTGTTTGACGACGGGCCGTCCCCGACGGGGCTGCGCTACTGCAACAACGGCGTTGCGTTGACCTTCAGGCCCGCAGCCTGACGGCGCCTTTCTCAAACCTCTGTCGCCCGCTATCTTGCGGGACGAGCGTTTGAGGGACTGAAATGACCGAACGGAGATTAACCGATCGCCTGACCGGCGGCCGCCCCCGGCGGACGGCGCTTCGGCTTGTCATTGCGAGCCTGATTGTCGGCGCGTTCCTGGCCTTTTGGGGCGTCTCGCCCGCCGAATTCTGGAGCGGCGTCTTCGATTTCGCGAAAGGGATCGTCGGCTGGCTTGGCGATTCGGTCAGCGAAATTGTCGTCAACCTGCTCACCTATCTGCTGTTCGGCGCGGCGATCGTCGTGCCGATCTGGCTGATTGCAAGGGTGATCAACGGCGACAGACGCTGATCAGCGCGCTCCGGCGAGCAGCGACTGGAGTCGTTCGATATAGGCGATCCAGGCTTCCCGTCCCTTGCCGGTCAGCCGGCAGATGGTGCGAGGCTTTCGCCCCCTGAAAGCCTTCTCGACATCAACATAACCGGCGTCTTCCAATTTTCGCAGATGCACGGAGAGGTTTCCGTCCGTGCCGCCAACCTTCGCTTTCAGCTCATTGAAATCCGCAGCGCCGGCGCCCGACAGATACGCCATTACGGCCAAGCGGACGCGCCCATGGATTGCGTCGTCGATCTCGCGATAGTCGAAATCGCTGTCAGACATGACTTACACGATTTCGCTCGGTTCTCGCCGCATCAGGAGGAGCCCGGGCAAGACCGCGCAAACGAGGCTGCCGACGGCCGCGACAAGAAGTTGCCTGCCGTCGCCGAAGTAATAGAGGCTCGATACTGAAAAAACCCAGGCGGCGATCGCGAAGCCGCGCATCCAGTCGAGCTGAGCCGCTGTCGCAGTCGCGAAAAAGGCTATGCCGTAAACGCCGAACGCGACCGGAAACATCGTGCTGAACAGGGCGTAGGGCCTGACGCCGTCGCTTGTGAAATTATCGTGGAGCGCGAGCAGCGCCAACCAGTAGATCAACAGGAAAACGCCAACCCCCAACCAAGCCGACATCGCGGTTTTATTGCCAATTGTCAGCGCGCCAGGCTTGGCCCCGATTCTCGGCCCGAGAGAAAACGACAGGCCCCAACCAAGCGCAATGGCGACGGCCCAGAATGCGGCGCCGCCGATGAATTCGGGAAGCGGAACGAGGTCGGCGGCGCGCAGCCACGTCACAAACGCGGCAACGCCGATCACTGCGCCCCAGATGACATAAAGCACCCCGCCGACAAGCGGCGCGCTTCGCCCTTCTTCGGCGAGCGTTTTGACGTAAGCGATTTCGCGGGCGAGATCGTCATTTGCAACTTTGGCCATGCAAGCCTCCCGGTTCCGGCACTTTAAAAAATAAAGTTGATTGCCTCCCGATTCAATGCCCGCCCGATGGATCGACAGGAGGCGGTGACTGAGGGGAAAGGCCAGGCGTTGAACCGGCCGAATGGCCCGGTCCGGGGAGGCCTCGCACCGGTTGCGAACGCGCAGCGCTTCGACGGCGAACGGCTGCGCTTTCCGCCGAACCTTACTCGGAGACTCTTGGCTTTATTGTCGGCGGGAACGGGGTCTCGCCCCGTTTCGTCTCGACGACGGACTCGCCCGCCGGCATTATGAGCGCAAGGCCCGCAGCCGGCGGCGGCCCGGTCAGCATCGCCAACTGATCGCCGACATCAAGGGAAGCGGCCACGATCGGCGCTGACGCGACGACGCGCTGCTCCACATAGTCATAGATAACGATCTCCGATCCCATCGGACTTTCGACATGCAACGCCACACGATCGCCATCGAGCGATATCGAGTTGATGCGGCGGTCTTCGCCGAGAACGATCGACGGCCGCGGCTGCGATGAGGCGAATGTCGCCGTCGTGGCGATGCGGGCGGCTGGTTGTTCAAGCGTGTCGACGCCGGCTGCAAGGCCCTTGACCTGCGGCTGGCTCGCCGGCTTACCGAACATCGCGAGGGCGCCCATCACGACTACGATGAAGACGGCAGGCATGGTGACGACGCCGACGGCGAAAGCGCGCGCGGGCGCAGGCTCAATCCGCGGCATCGCGGCGGGGGCTGCAAATCCGAGATGCGTGCGGCGGTTTTCACCCTGCGCGCGATCATCGTCGGCGGCTTTGAAAAGGCGGAGCGCGCGGCGACGCAGTTCGTCGACCGGCGATTGTTTGTCATCGTCCGCCATCAGGATGAAATTCGGTTCCGAACGCGACATTTGACAGACCCTCGCCCGCCGTGACATCGCCAGCGCCATGACAGAAACGGAACTTCCCGCCGACAGCCGGATTTTCACGGTCGGCTCCGACTATGCGGGGACAAGGCTTGATAAATGGTTGTCGCAGGTCGCCAGGGGCCTGACGCGCTCGCGCATCAAGGCCCTTATCGACGGCGGCGCACTGTCCCGAAATGGCGCGGTTCTCAATGATCCGTCCTGGAAAGTGAGACAAGGCGAGACTTATGTCCTCGTGACGCCGCCGCTTGAAGCCGCGGAGCCGGCGCCCGAACCGATCGCCCTCGACGTCTATTATGAAGACGCGGACATCATCGTGATCAACAAGCCGGCCGGACTGGTCGTTCATCCCGCCGCCGGCAACCGGACCGGAACGCTCGTCAACGCGCTCATCGCGCATTGCGGGGAAAGCCTGTCCGGCGTCGGAGGCGTGGCCCGGCCCGGCATCGTCCACCGATTGGACAAGGACACGTCGGGCCTTGTCGTCGTCGCCAAGCACGACGCCGCGCATCTGAAGCTCAGTGAAGCATTCTCCGTACACGACATTGAACGCGTATATGACGCTCTCGCTGTCGGCGCGCCGCGGCCGGCGGTCGGGACGATCGACGCGCCGCTCGCGCGGGCTGTCGGCGACCGGAAAAAAATGTCGGTTGTCGACGAAGGCGATTATCGGCCCGACCAGCGGCGGGCGGTGACCCGCTACCGCGTGCTCGAGACCTTTGGGCGCGGACGGGCGAAGCTCGCCGGAGACGGTCTCGCATCAAGAATTGAGTGCCGGCTCGAAACCGGGCGCACCCACCAGATCCGCGTCCATCTTGCTTCGATTGGATGCCCCTTGATTGGAGATCCGGTCTACGGACGGGGTCCAGGGCTCGCCGGTCTGAAGCCGGGAGACGCCGCCGCCGATCGGGCGATCGCGGTATTGGCGTCTTTTAGGCGTCAGGCCCTGCATGCCCGCATCCTCGGCTTTGCTCACCCGGTCAGCGGGGAAACCCTTCATTTCGAGGCGCCGGCGCCGACGGATTTCGCAGACGTGCTTGCCGCGCTCCGCGCGCTTTGACGCAGGACGCCTCACGGAAAATTGCGCCGGGTGGCGCGATGGGCGGTGGCGAATGGACCCAATTCCGCCGTAAGTGCGTATGATGATGTGGCCGAAACGCCGCAGGGCCGGATCGATCCGGTCTTTGCGGTGTTGGAGCATTGAAATGACACGCCCATAT
>CALKYG010000270.1 GCA_938003575.1 uncultured Alphaproteobacteria bacterium | reverse complement strand
TTGGCGTTATATTGACTGCGGGAACTTGAGAGCGGTTCTCGACACGGATCGCATTGCGAAGTAAGCTGAATTAAGCGAATGGAATAGTTTTATGGGTTCGGATGCTGGGTCATTGTTGCGTTCCGTCGGCGTTCAGCCGACGAGAATAAGGCTTGCGCTCGCCGATTACCTTTTTGACGGCGCCCACAAGCACGTGACAGCGCAGCAAGCCCTCGATGACCTGCGCAGGAAGCGCCATCTTCCCTCCCTAGCCAGCCTTTACAACACGCTGAACGAGTTCTGCAGGGCGGGGCTCCTCCGCAAGGTGACGCTCGACGGCGGCGCCGCCTGGTTTGATACGCGCGTCGAGCCGCACTATCACCTCTATGATGAGGATGAGGGTCGTCTCGAAGACGTTTCCCTCGACGATCTGAAAATCGCGGGACAGCTGAAACTACCGAGGGGGCTTGCAGTGCGCGCCATCGATGTCGTCGTCAGAGTCGGAAAGACCTAGGGGCGGGCCTTGCCGCCGCGGCGGTCATCCAAATATCTGCGGAAGCCTAGTCCCCAGTCCCGATCCAACAGGCTGGTCATCGCATATTCCGGCGAGCCAGCAGCTTCAGGCGCAATGCATTGAGCTTGATGAAGCCTTCAGCGTCTTTCTGGTCGTAGACCGCGTCTTCCTCAAAAGTCACATGCGCCATCGAGTACAGCGATTTCGGAGAGGCGCGGCCGATGACGTTGACGGAACCCTTGTAGAGTTTCACGGTCACGGCTCCCTCAACATGCTCTTGGCTTCTGTCGATCAGGGCCTGCAGCATCTCGCGCTCGGGGGCGAACCAGAACCCGTTGTATATGAGTTCAGCATAGCGCGGCATGATCTCGTCTTTCAGGTGTCCGGCGCCGCGATCAAGCGTGATCTGCTCGATGCCGCGATGGGCGGCCAGAAGAATGGCCCCGCCCGGCGTTTCATAAACGCCGCGCGACTTCATGCCGACGAAGCGGTTTTCAACGAAATCGAGCCGACCGACGCCGTGCTTCCGGCCCAACTCGTTCAGCGCAGCAAGGATTGAGGCCGGGGACATGGACTCGCCGTTCAGCGAAATTGCATCGCCCTTTTTAAAGCCGATTTCGATGATTTCGGCCCTGTCAGGTGCGTCTTCAGGGTCAACGGTTCGCTGGTAGACATAGTCAGGCGCCGGCACGGCCGGGTCCTCAAGCACTTTTCCTTCCGACGACGTATGGAGAAGATTGGCGTCGACCGAGAACGGCGCTTCGCCTCGCTTGTCTTTCGGGATCTCGACCTGATGCGCTTCTGCCCATAAGATGAGCTTTGTGCGGGACGTCAGATCCCATTCTCGCCAGGGCGCGATGACTTTGATGTCGGGATTGAGCGCATAGGCGGAAAGCTCAAAACGGACCTGATCATTGCCCTTGCCCGTCGCACCATGGGCGACAGCGTCGGCCCCGGCTTCCTTAGCAATCTCGACGAGACGTTTGGCGATCAACGGACGAGCGATCGAAGTGCCGAGTTGGTACTGACCCTCATAGAGCGCGTTGGCGCGCATCATCGGAAAGACGTAATCGCGCACGAATTCTTCTCGAAGGTCCTCAATGTAGATCTCCTTTACGCCGCTTCGCTGCGCCTTTTGGCGAACAGGCTCGAGTTCGTCTCCCTGACCCAGATCGGCTGTAAATGTCACCACCTCGCAACCGTATTCGACCTGCAGCCACTTTAGGATAACTGAAGTGTCGAGCCCGCCCGAGTAAGCGAGCACAACTTTCGTGACGTCCTTTCGTCTTGGCATCGACCGATCCTTTCGCCGCGCTCATCCGCGCCGCGCCTATAGCTGAAAGGCGAAGGCATGCTAAGAACTATTTCAGGGTCGGCTCACGTGACGACCCGTCAGTTTTCGAAGAAAAACCGCCAGTCGCCCTCTTGCGAGGCGCGGCTCCACGGTTCCATCGCGCGCCGCCACCATTTGTCGACCATTTCAGCGTCAGGCTGATGAGCGAGCGCCGCTTCGAGCGCCGCATCGCGGCCGGCGACATAATCGTCAAAAGAAGGCGGCGCGGGGATGTCGGGTAGAATCCACGGCCTCTTGTCGAACGGCGGCATGTCTTGCCAGCGAAGCCTGGAGATGATGTAGGGCAGTTTCGATTGCGGCGCGCTGGCGAATTTAGCGTCTCCAAAATGATTAGGCGCGCCGCCCGTCGGCTCGCCGACGAACAGGGCGTCAGTCTCGCGCTCTAGCCGCGTCGCGAAATTCTGCGCCGCGGAAAAAGTCTGCGGCGAGGTCAGCACATAGATGCCGCCGGGTTGGTTGAAGCGGCTTCGGACGATCATTCGGCGAAGCGGTTCTGCCAACATATTGTTTCCGCCCCCATTATCACGAAGGTCGATGATAAGCCTCCGAGCTTTTGTCGCCGCAAGTGCGTCAATCGCTTCGCGCGTGAACGTTTCGAACGATCGCCCCTCTTCATTCTCCATGGCGCCGATGACGAAGACGAGAGCTTTCTTGGTCTTCATATCAACAACATGGTTGAGCGGTGCGCCGTCTGCCATTTCAAGTGGGAGGCTTTTTCTCGAGATTTCTTTCAGATTTTCGCGACCGTCAGCCGACGGAAGGAGCGCCGCCGAACGGCCCCGTCCTGACGCCTCCGCCGCCTCAAATGAGAGCGGAGCCGTCATCGCGTCCGATGCGACGCCGAGGCCCATGAGAAAACCGGGAATCGTCAATCCAACTGCCGTCCAGTTCGCCGGCCAAGCGCGGTTTCCGCCCGCCTGCGCGCTGACGAAATCGCGGAGGATCTCATTGGCGTTCCGTCCGCCGATCGCGGTCAAGCGCTTGCCGAGTAGCGGCGACGCCGCGCCCTTGGCGGCGACGACGTATAGTCCATCCTTGAACCGTTTCAGGCGAAGCGGATAACGATGCGAGAATTCAGGCAGGTCGCTGTAGACGGGGAGGACGCCCGTATGCCCGTCCTTGGCGGCATGGAACATGCGGCCGAGCGCCATCACGTACTCAGGAAGGTCAGCGTCGCCCGCCATCGCAATTAGAGCTTCACGCGCGGCGATAAAATCGGGGTCTTGCGCGATCTCGCTCCCGCGCGGGTGAACGTCGACTATTTCTTTCGCGAGTTGTTCAGCCTCGGCGCGGTAATCGGCGGCGTTCGCGCTTGCGGCGGCAACAGCCGCAAGCGCCGTGGCGACCCAAAAGTGCATTTTTTTCATCACATGCCCCTCTTTTCGATTCGAGGAATGACGATAGGTCGCAGCACTCCGCTCGACACCCGGGTTGAGCCAGAATGAGCCCATGGCGCGCCGAGAGGTTGCGGTGGAGCTAGTCCTCATGAGGAGGCCGCGTGCGGCCGCGCTTCACTTCGCTGCGACGCGCCTTGTCCTCGCGCCGCTTACGCTTCTCTGACGGGGGCGGCCTCGTCGCGACCCTCTTTTTCGGCGGTGATGCAGCCTTTGCGATGAGGGCGGCGAGGCGCGCTCGGGCGTCTTCGCGGTTTCGCGCCTGATCGCGATAGCGCGACGCCTCGATGAGGATGACGCCGTCTTTCGTCACGCGCGCGCCGGCGAGTTTCAGGAGCCGCGCCCGGACTGCATCATTCAACGCACGCGATCCTGCCGCGTCAAAACGAAGCTGTACCGCGCTTGCGACCTTGTTGACGTTTTGGCCGCCTGGCCCTGACGCCCTTATGAATCGTTCGTCGAGCTCCTTTTCGTCAATCAGAATCGAACCGGCGCGCATCAGCTCTGCGCCGCCCCGAAGCGCTCCTTCAGCTGTTCGCTCGCACGCCTTTTCACGCTTTCCGATTTCAGCTGTCCGCAGGCGGCGAGAATGTCGCGGCCGCGCGGCGTTCTAATCGGCGAAGCGTAGCCTGCTCGATTGACAATTTCCGCGAAGGCCTCGATCCGGTCCCAGCTTGAACACTCATAAGGCGCGCCCGGCCATGGGTTGAATGGGATGAGGTTTATCTTGCTCGGAATATCCTTCAGTAAACGGACAAGCTCGCGCGCTTCCGCGTCGCTGTCGTTGACCCCCTTGAGCATCACGTATTCGAAGGTGATCTTGCGGACATTCGATAGGCCAGGATAGTTGCGGCAGGCGCCTAGAAGCTCTGAAATCGGAAATTTCCGGTTAATCGGCACCAGAACATCCCGCAGTGGATCGTTGACCGCATGCAGCGAGATCGCGAGCATGGCGTTAGTCATTTCACCGAGGCGGGGTATTTCCGGCACGACCCCGGACGTCGAGACCGTGATGCGCCTGCGCGAAATCGAGACGCCGTCGCCGTCGGAAATGATTTCGATCGCGCGCGCAACGCTCTCAAGATTATAGAGCGGCTCGCCCATCCCCATGAAGACGATATTGGAGAGGCGACGGTCGTCTCCGCCTGAAGGCCATTCAGCAAGGTCGTCCTTCACCGCTATCACCTGACCGACAATTTCGGCCGCCGTCAGGTTGCGCACAAGCCTCTGAGTGCCTGTGTGGCAGAAAGTGCAGTTCAACGTGCATCCCACCTGACTCGACACGCAAAGCGCGCCGGCGCGGCCGACATCGGGAATGAAAACGCACTCAACTTCGACGCCCGGTGATAGGGAAATAAGGTATTTCCGCGTGCCGTCGATCGACACTTGTCTGTCAGCGACATGCGGCCGGCCGATCGTGAACAGCCTTGCGAGTTCCTGGCGCATCTGCTTGCCGATGTCGGTCATCGCGTTGAAGTCGGTGAGGCCGTAATGATAGACCCAGCGCCAGAGCTGGTTCGCCCGCATCCGCGCCTTCTTGAAGTCAAGGCCCAACGCCTCGCCGATCGTTCCGGCGACCTCAGCGCGAGACATGCCGAAAAACATGCGACCCGGCGGGGCGGACAATGGGGTCGCGGAGAGGTCGAGGGTGTTCATGCGGCGGGGATATAGGCGGGAATAGGCCGGGCCGCAAACCGTCTAATCATCGTGCCTTATCGGCTTGCCGTCATCTTCAAAGAATAAAATGTCGCCAGGCTGGCAGTTGAGCTCTTTGCAGATCGCTTCAAGCGTCGAAAACCGGATCGCTTTCGCTTTCCCGGTCTTGAGGATTGAGAGATTGGCGATCGTCACCCCGACACGTTCAGAGAGCTCCGTCAGCGACATGCCGCGATCAAGAAGCACCCGGTCGAGTTTGACGGAAATCGACATCAGACGGTCAAGTCCTGCTCTTCTTTCATGCGCGCGCCTTCGCGGAAGACCTCCGCGAGGACGAAAACGGCGGCGATGGCGACGAAGATCATGAGGTCAAGATCGGCCTCGACGTCGGCGTCGAAAATGCCCGCTAGAACCCAGATGAAGATCTTGGAGAGTTCACCGACCAGAAGCGCAAACCCGACATTCCGGAAGCGCACTGCGTTTTCTTTAACGAAAGGCGATCCGAAGCGCAGTGTCTTCAAAAGCTCAAGCAGACGCTCAATAACGTAAAGCGCGACGCCGAATGAAATGAAATGGCGCAGCACTTTGACGAAATCGCCGGCGTCGATGTCGATATCGGCGTCTATAGAGGCGCTGTCGAGATTGGCGATCCAAGAGGCGACAGGCGCGATAAGCGGAATGGCGACAATTGCGGCGGAAAGGGCGGCGAAGGCGATCCACACGATGATGCGGACAATATGCAGCGCGACTGCGAGAATGGACGCAAGCGACCCTTTGCCGATGGCCTTTATCATCTCAGATCTCCGGTTAGCCGCCTCGCCGAACGATGGAGGACGCCTTTAGAAGAAGACGACCCCGCAAAGGCGTTCGGCGCAGATGCGGACATCGCCGCCCTGTTCGCCGCTTGTCATCCTGGCGAGGCTGACGGCGGAGGCGAGCGCGGCGGCGGCAAGCGCCGCCGCTATAATGAGGTTAATCGCCTTGGTCATGGGAAGGCCCCTTTTTCCTCAGGCCGCGGATTAAGCGATCTGACCGATGGCCGAGAAATAAGCCGCAACGATCAAGGCGACCGCAGCGACCGTCACGAAACTGTTGACAAAGAAGCCGACAGAACCGATGTTGGTGGAAGCGTGATTGCGTAACATTTGAATTTCCTTTCTTTGGTGCGCGAACGCGTTTTGGCTGTTTTTCCTGAGCGGCGGGCTTTCGTCCTGCCGCTCTTTTTTTCAGGCACGTCTGGCTGTTTTGTCGGTTGCGCCGTTGGCCGGCGTCTTGTTGAATATCGATATACACTTATCGAAAAACGATGCAAGAGGTTTTCGTCGAAAAACGATAATTTTTTTCCGAAAACCGATATGGAGGGTATTTTGGCGTCGCGGAAACTGGGTCCAGGAAAGCTGGTGATCGCCAGCCACAATGAAGGAAAAGTGCGAGAAATCAATGGGTTGCTTGAGCCGTTCGGGATCAGCGCGATCTCG
>CALKYG010000269.1 GCA_938003575.1 uncultured Alphaproteobacteria bacterium | reverse complement strand
GGAACGCGAGTTCAATCTCGACTCTCGCGGCGTTCAGGTGTCCGGAGAACAGCCGATCTTCACCGGCCTTCGGAATTTCAATGCGATCAAGGCGGCGAGAGCGCGCGTGAAGGCCGGCAATGCGCAGCTTGCGCTGGTCGAGCAGGACGTTCTCCAGCGCGCCGCGCAATCCTATTTCGACGTCGTTCGCGACATGAAAGTCTATGAAGCGACGAAGAATAACGTCGACGTGCTTCTAAGGCAGCAGCGCGAAGCGCAATTGAGGTTTGAAGTCGGCGAAATCACCAAGACCGACGTGGCGCAGGCCGATGCGCGCCTTGCTCAATCACGCGCGCAGTTCACGACGGCTCAGGCGCGGCTCGCCGTCAGCCGCGCCGCCTTCGCCGAAATCATCGGCCAGCAGCCGGCGAGCCTTGAGGACGATCCTGTCCTGCCGCCGGCGCCCGCGTCTCTTGACGATGCGATATCGATCGCTGCGCAGGCGTCGCCCGCTATCGTCCGCGCGCGGATGGCTGAAGAAGCGTCCCGCCGGAACATTGACATCGCCAAGAGCGCCTTCGCGCCGACCGTGTCGCTGACGGCGAGTTATCAGTATGCAGAAGAACCTAACTCGTTCATCAACAATGACGAGCAATTCGCCTATGGCGTGCGCGCGACCATGCCGGTTTTCCTCGGCGGCCTCAACATCAGCCGAGTCAAGGAGGCGACGGCGCTGCATGACGCCGACCGGCGGCGCATAGAGGAAGCCGAGCGCCGAGCGACGGCGGCCGTTACGAGCTCCTGGGAGCAATTGTCGGCGGCGCGCGCCAATATCGTCTCGGCGACGTCGCAGGTTGCGGCCAACGAACTCGCCCTCGCCGGGGTCCGCCGGGAAGCCCAGCTCGGAACGCGGACGACGCTCGACGTGCTCGACGCCGAGCAGGAATTCCTGAATGCGCAGGTGGCCCTCGCCAACGCGGAACGGGACGCGCGCGCCGCAACCTTCCAGCTCCTGGCATCCATGGGAGTTCTGGGGCCGGACGTCGAGGACGGGGAAAAATATCCGGTAACCTCCGATAATCAGTAGGGTTGCGCGATTTCGCGAACCGGCTGACAAGTGGCGCTGATCCGATCCGGGCGACCTTAACCAAGGGCATAAAGTCCATGAGCAACGCACAGCCAGAACCGAGCATGGAGGAAATCCTCGCTTCGATTCGGCGCATTATTTCCGAAGACGAGGAAGAGGCCCCGGCGAAGCCGGCCGCTCGCGTCGAACCAGTCCGCGCACCGGAACCTCCGGCGCGGGCGGCCGCTGCAAGGCCGCCGCAGCCCGCGCCGGCCCGCGTCGAACCTGAACCGAAGTTTGCAACGGAAGATGTTGAAATGATTAGGAAAAATTTGGCGGAAGCGGTGGGTGAGGATGACGGCATCGTTGAAGCGACGACAGCCGCCGCCGCATCGAAGGCGTTCATGAGCCTTTCGGAATCGGTGCAGATTTCGAAAGGCGAGGGCCGGACGCTGGAAGATCTCGTCATCGAGATGCTGAGGCCGATGGTCAAGGACTGGCTCGACGCCAATCTTGCGCAGATCGTCGAAGAGAAGGTGGAAGAGGAAGTCCAGCGCGTCGCCCGCCGCCGGCGGTGACCGCACGCCCGCAAGAGTGACAGGAAGCCGGCGGAAACGCCGGCTTTTTTGTTTCGCCGGCGGCGGTTCTTTTGCGCTGCGGCAAGTTCGCGTTAAAAGCCGGGTGCGCGCGACAAAGACAGAACGGACCCATGCTCGAAAAAGCCTTTGACCCGAAATCCGCCGAACCCCGCCTTTACGACAGGTGGGAGAGGTCCGGCGTCTTCAAGCCGTCGGGCGAGGGCGACCCATTCACGATCGTCATTCCGCCGCCGAATGTGACCGGGTCGCTGCATATGGGTCACGCGCTCAACAACACGCTGCAGGATGTTCTCTGCCGGTTCGAACGCATGCGCGGCCGGTCGGTGCTCTGGCAGCCGGGCACCGATCATGCCGGCATCGCGACGCAGATGGTCGTCGAACGCCAGATGATGCAGCGGCAGGAACCGCGGCGGACCGAAATAGGCCGCGAGAAATTCGTTGAAAAGGTCTGGGCCTGGAAAGCCGAAAGCGGCGGCGCGATCATTTCGCAGCTGAAGCGCCTCGGCGCTTCGTGCGACTGGAGCCGCGAGCGCTTCACGATGGACGAAGGCCTGTCGGCGGCGGTGACGAAAGTCTTCGTGCAGCTTTATCGCGAGGGCCTGATCTATCGCGACAAGCGGCTCGTC
>CALKYG010000268.1 GCA_938003575.1 uncultured Alphaproteobacteria bacterium | reverse complement strand
CAATCAATGTCGATCGGGGCCGACGCGAATAACGGCCTTTCCGAAATTCTCACCATGGAAAAGTCCGATGAACGCCTCTGGCGCTTTTTCCAGTCCCTCATAGACCGACTCCCTGAACTTGATCTTCCCTTGCGCAAGGAGAGGAGCCGTTTCCGATGCGAATTGCTGGGCGAGATGGAGATAGATGGAGACGATAAATCCCTGCATTCTTGCGCTGCGTGCGATGAGGAATGCGAGGTTCGGCGGTCCCGGCTCCGGCTCCCTGGCGTTATATACGGAAATCATTCCGCAAAGGGCGATCCTTGCGCCGAAAGCGATGCAGTTGAGCGCCGCTTCAAGATGCATGCCGCCAACATTTTCAAAGTAACAATTGACGCCGTCCGGCGCTGCCTTTTCCAGCGCCTTCGTCAGGGCCGCGGCGTTCTCATATTCGCGATAGTTAAGGGCGACAGCAGCGCCGCCCTCTTTCAGCAACCACTCGCATTTTTCTTTTGATCCCGCAGACGCGACGACGCGCGCGCCTTTGATCTTCGCAAGCTGGCAGACAAGCGAGCCGACCGCCCCGGCGGCTCCGGATACGAAAACGGTCTCCCCGGGCTTTGGTTCAAGGATCTGCGTAAGGCCCGCCCATGCGGTAAGGCCCGGCATGCCGAGAACGCCGAGAAATGCGGACAACGGTGCAATCTTTGAATCAACCTTGGTCAACCCGTCGCCATTCGACACCCAATAATCTTTCCAGCCTCCCTGAAACGCGACAACATGATCGCCAGGCTTGAACGCCGCGTTCCTCGATTCAACGACTTCGCTGACGGCGCCGCCGTCAAGCGGCTCGTTGAGCGCAAATGGCGGGATATAGCTTTTGACGTCCGGCCGCATCCGGCCGCGCATATAGGGATCGACCGACATCCAGACTGTCCGCATCAGGAGTTCGCCGTCCTTCAGAGCGGGAAGCTCACTTGAGCGAATCGCGAAGTCTTTCGCCGTTGGCAGTCCAGCGGGATAGGCGGTCAGACAGATGGCGCGTTGGGTCCTGGCGGCCATGGCGGCGCTCCTTTTTAAACGGATCGCGGGCAATTTACCGACTGCGAACGCTGCAGCAATGCTTCGCCGCAGTCGCGCCTTAATTTGCGTCGTTTTCGCCCCATTCTCGCCGCGAGGCCGGTCGATGATCGCATCATGAAAGGACGGCAAGCGGGCGCAGCAGTGGCGTTTCAATGGCGGTCGATTCCCGCATAGCAGGAGGGTTGAACATGAAAATGATGCTAATCGGCGCAGCGGCTTTGAGCCTTGCAGCAG
>CALKYG010000267.1 GCA_938003575.1 uncultured Alphaproteobacteria bacterium | reverse complement strand
GATAGAACAAGACCTCATCATAATCGTCATTATTGTGGAAGAACGGAACTTTCAAAGCCCCCGGGTCAGTCTCGAACGGACGCGGCGCAAAGGTGCAGATGACGAACCGGTCGGCCACAAACGTCGTATGCGCCGAGGGCGGCACATGATACCGATGACTCATCAATGGACGTATATGCTTCACATTGATGCGCACCGGTGAAAGCTCTCCATGCCATCCGACGACATCGAGCGGATTGTAGGGGTAGGTGACGACTGAGACTTCACCACGCTTCTTGATTTCGACACGCGTTTCTCGATCGTCCGCCTGATGCGCCCGGAACGCGTCATCGATTTTCGGCGCATCGAACAACGCCGGATCAAAAACGGCGTGATTGCCGAGCATGCCCTTGTCCGGGAGCGTGAAATGAGAATTCGTCGCTTCGACCATCAGGATCGACAGCGGCGTTCTCGGGGCGAGACGCCACATCGTGCCGCGCGGCAGCACGATGTAATCGCCGGGTTCAAAAGCAAGATGGCCGTAATCGCAGAACAGATCCCCCTCGCCGGTATGAATGAACAAGACCTGATCGCCGTCGGCGTTGCGCGCGAGCGCGGGCATCGCCTTGCCGAGCCTCCAAAACCGCACCTCCGCCGCCTTGTTGAAAAGCACGACGGGCGCCGCCCATGGACATGAAGAGGCCTCATCGAGAGCGGCAAGGTTGAAGGCGCGCGGGCGCAGCGGGCCTTCGAACTTCGTCCATCCGGTCGGCGGGCGCTTGTGGTGCAAAAACGCCGCCGGTCCGAAAAATCCCTCCTTGGAAATCTCCCGCTCATAGGTGCCGGCAGGCATGTCGGCATGGGCCTGCCGGGAGGTTTCGCCTTCGATTCGCGAGGCGGTGATCCACTTGCGCATAGGAGTCTCCTGTATTTAGTAACATCTGTTACCATCTCCGGGCGAGCGATTCAACCTTTAGCGAGCTCATTGGCGCTCGCCTTGCCCTCTCGGAGTGAAGCGGCCATATCGCGACCGAACCACGAGGGCGCGATGCGAACCAAACTTCTGATTCTCGGCTCCGGTCCGGCCGGTCTCACCGCCGCTATTTATGCGGCGCGAGCCGGCCTTGAACCTGCCGTCGTGCACGGCCTTCAGCCTGGCGGCCAGATGACCATCACGACCGACGTCGAGAATTACCCGGGCTTCGCCGACGTCATCCAGGGCCCCTGGCTGATGGAGCAGATGCAAAAGCAGGCGGAACATGTCGGCGCCCGGTTCATCGCCGACCTCATTGTCGATGTCGACCTCTCCGGAAAGCCGATCGTCCTCAAGGGCGACTCCGGCGAAACGTACGAAACTGACGCGCTCATCATTGCAACGGGCGCGCAGGCGAAGTGGCTGGGAATTCCTTCAGAGAAGAAATTTCAGGGCTTCGGAGTTTCCGCCTGCGCGACCTGCGACGGGTTTTTCTATCGCGGCAAGGACGTCGTCGTCGTCGGCGGCGGCAATACGGCGGTTGAAGAAGCGCTTTATCTTTCAGGCCTTGCAAAATCCGTGACGATCGTGCACCGCCGCGATCATTTCCGGGCGGAAAAAATCCTGCAAGACCGATTGTTCGCAAAGTCGAATGTCAAGGTGATCTGGGATCATCAGATCGAAGAGATATTGGGCGAAGAAAATCCGCCCGGCGTCTCGGGCGTTCTCCTCAAACACGTCAGGACCGGCGCGACCATGAATATCCGCGCGGACGGCGTTTTCGTCGCGATCGGGCACAAGCCGTCAACCGAGCTGTTCGCCGGCAAGCTCGCGATGAAGCCGAACGGCTATCTGATCACGAAAGCGGGCGCGCCGACCACCGAAATCGAAGGCGTCTACGCCGCCGGCGACGTTACCGACGACGTCTACCGCCAGGCGGTCACCGCCGCAGGCATGGGCTGCATGGCGGCGCTTGAAGCTGAGCGCTATCTCGCGGGGCGAGAACTCGGCGCTGGAAATTAGGAGACATTATGCCCAACCGTGAAATTGCAATTCTGGCCGGGGGCTGCTTCTGGGGCATGGAAGATCTGATCCGAAAACTGCCCGGCGTGCTTGAAACTCATGTCGGCTACACCGGCGGAGACCTCGATTCTCCGCAGTACAAACAGGTCAAGAGCGGCGGAACCGGGCACGCGGAAGCGATCCGCATCGCCTTCGACCCGTCAAAAACGAGCTACAGGAACCTTCTTGAATTCTTTTTCCAGATTCACGATCCGACGACGGTCGACCGGCAGGGCAACGATATCGGTTCACAATATCGTTCGGCGATCTTCTATTTGAACGACGCGCAGCGCGCCGAAGCGCAAAAGATCATCGAGGAAATCGACGCGTCGCGTCGCTGGCCGGGCAAGGTCGTGACTGCGGTCGAGCCCGCCGGAAAATGGTGGGACGCCGAAGAATATCATCAGGATTATCTCGAAAAATATCCCGAAGGATACACCTGCCATTTCATCCGCCCTGAGTGGAAGCTCTGATTTTCAAATCGCCTCTCCGGCGAACATCTTCTCTTTCAGGGCGTAGATTTCCTGTGCGTTGTAGCGCTCGACGATCGTCGCGCGCGCCGCTTCGCGCATTGGCGCGAATTTCTGAGGATCGTCAAGGATCCGCATGATGGCGCGTGCGATCGCCTGCACATTGTAGAAATCGACGAGCACGCCGTTTCTCCCGTCGTCAATCAATTCCCTTACGGGATCGGTGTCGGAACCGAGAAGAAGGCATCCGGCGCTCATCGCCTCCATCATCGACCAGGAGAGGACGAAAGGCACCGTCAGATAGACGTGCACCGACGACGCCTGAAGCACTTTAAGATACTGGTCGCGCGGAATGAGGCCGGTGAAATGCAGCCGCTTTTCGTCGTAAGCGTGCTGGGACAGCATTCTCTTTTTCCAGCTGTCGCCTTCAGGAAGCTTTTTTCCGTATGCGACGCGATCCTCTCCGACAATTACGAAATGCGTATTCGGCCGGCGCTTCATCACTTCGGAAGCGGCGGACATGAATTCAGGAAACCCGCGATAGGGCTCCATGCCCCGCGCGACATAGGTTACGATTTCATCCGCATGCGATAGATCGAGCCCTGGCAATACGAGCTTCGCGCCCGCCCTCGGCGCGTAAACGCCGACGTCGACTCCGTCATGAAGCGTCTTCAACTTATCCTTGAGGATCGGCGGAAACTGGCTTTTCTGATACTCGGTAGGAATGACGCCGTAGTCGCAGGCGGCAAGGTCGGTCAGAATCGGCGCATTGCGCCCGCGCGTTCGCAACAGCTCGTCTTCCGACCGCACATTCTCGCCCCTCATGAACGCGACGTCGGGTCCGATCGGCTGGTAATACCACTCGAAGTAGCCGATATAGCGCGCTTCGGGAAAAACGTCCTTCAAATACATTCCCGGCCCCCAGCCGGAATGGGCCATCATGACGTCTGGAATGACGCCGCGCTTCTTCAATTCGAGACAGGCGCGGGCGGCCGCCTGCCCGTTTATCGCCGCTTTCTCAAAAGTGGCGGCGTACGGATGAACGCCCTTCGTAATTTCCCTGTGCGGCTTGTAGTTGAACGTCTTGATTTGCGGCGAGGTCACTCCCGGGCGCTGCGTGCCGAAATAGACCTCCCAGCCTCTGCGCGCCAGGTATTCGCCGATCGGTCCAAACTGGGCCGGAAAATTGTCGTGCAAAAAGAGTATTCTCATCCCTTGGGCTCAATCCTCGCGCAAAGATCGCGAGAACGCATCCGTCAGCGGCTTCAGCAGATAGCTGATCGCGGGCCGAGACCCTGTCCTGATAAAGCTTTCTGCGGGCATTCCCGGCTGAAGAACCTGCCCCCTCAGCACCGAGTCGAGCTGATCTTTTGGCGGCAAGTCGATAAGCACGAGGAAATATGGAGCGCCGGTTTCCTTGTCGACAAAATTATCGGCGGAGACCTGCCGCACTGATCCGATCGCTTCCGGCGTCACGCGCGCGTTGAAAGCCGAGAACCGGATGACGGCCTCCTGTCCCGGCTTCACCTTGTCGACGTCGCGAGTCGCAATGCGGGCGGCGACGACGAGCTCGTCGCCTTTCGGCACAATCTCCATGACCGGCGTCCCCGGCGTGATGACGCCCCCGACCGTATGAACCGCCAGCCCCATCACGACGCCGTTCTCGGGCGCGCGAATTTCCGATCTCCTCAGCGCATCGAGCGCGGCAGTTCGACGTTCGGTGAGACCTGAGATTTGCACTTCAAGGTCCTGCGATTCCTTGATCGCATCTTCCCGGGATTGCTGTTTCAGGCGTTCTATCTCGAGCTTGGCCTCGCTGATCGCGCTTTCGGATTCGGCGCTTGACGCCGTCAGCTGCCCTTGCTGGCCGATTAACGCTTCGCGGGTCCGTTCGAGCTCGCGCACGCGCGTCGTCGGCGCGAAACCTTCCTCATTCAGCCTCTTGACGCCCTCAAGCTCCTCGCCGACGAGGCGGGACTGTTCGCGCAGCGATTTCAACTGGACCGAGTAGCCCTGGATCCGCTTTGACTGCTGAACGATGCGCTCTTCAAGGAGCGCGATCTGAGTTTTTCGCGTCCGCTCGCGCGCTTCGAGCAGTTTGCGCTGGCCTTCGAGATTGCTCGTCAGGTCGAGATCCTGCGGCGCAAGATTGAAGGCGATTGAATCGTCGGGGATGGTCGAAAGTCCGTCGCGTTCGGCGAGAAGCCGCGCATAACGGGCGACGGCCTCCGCCAACTGCGCCGTAAGGAGGTCGACATTCGAACGCGTCACCGTATCGTCAAGATCGATCAGCAGGTCTCCCGCTTTGACTTCCTGCCCCTCCTTGACGTGAATCTTTCGGATGACGCCGCCTTCCAGATGCTGAATCGTCTTTCTGTTTGTTTCGACGGAAAGCTGGCCTGGCGCGATCACTGCGCTGTTTATCGGCGCCACGATCGACCACAACAACAGCCCTCCGAAGACGGCCGCCGCGGCGATCCAGCCGAGCCGAACGAAGCGCCCGGCGTCGTCTCGCCGATCATCCGTTTGAACGGCTGGCTGGAACATTCAAATCCGTTTCCTGTTGTTTCTTCGCGCCGATCGACGCGACGCCGGGCGCAATTTTCGCGAGCACTTCGTCTCGCGGTCCATAGGCGCGCGGTTCGCCGTCAACAAGCATCAAAAGGCGATCGACATGGGCGATCGCGCTCGGCCGGTGCGCCACAATCACGATCGCTGCGCCGCGATGCTTCGCCGTGAGAATCGCATTTGAGAGCGCGATATCCCCTTCGGCGTCGAGATTTGAATTCGGCTCATCGAGAACGACGAGCACCGGGTCGCGGAACAGCGCGCGCGCAAGACCGATCCGTTGCCGTTGCCCGACCGACAATCGCTGACCCCGTTCGCCGACTTCAGTTTCAAAACCGTCCGGCAGCCCGAGGATCAGTTCCATTGCGCCGGCGGCCTTTGCGGCGGCGATAATTTCGTCGTCCTTCGCCGTCTTGTCGAAGCGGGCGATGTTCTGCGCGACCGTCCCGGCGAAAAGCTCGGCTTCCTGAGGCAGATAACCGATGAACCGGCCGACTTCGTCCCGCGGCCAGGTCATCAGATCGGCGCCGTCGAGTCGCACCTCGCCGGCGACCACGCGCTCGACGCCGACCATCGCCCGCGCAAGCGTCGACTTGCCCGCGCCCGATGGGCCAACGATTCCGAGCGCCTCGCCGGGTTTGAGCTCGAGGCTGACGCCTTTCACGATCGGCTTTTTCGCCAGCGCCGGCTGCACATAGACGCGATCGAGTCTTAATGAGCCGGTCGGCGCCGGCAGCGAAATCTTTTCTCCCTGCTGCGGCGCCGACGCCAGAAATTTCTCAAGCCGCTTCCATGCGGCGATGGCGGCGCCGATCGCGCGCCATTGTCCGATTGCCTGTTCGACCGGCGCCAGGGCGCGGCCTGTGATGATTGACGCCGCAATCATGACCCCTGGCGTCGTTTGCTGGTCAATGACGAGGATCGCGCCGACGCCGAGGATCAAGGATTGCAGCAGCATTCGTCCCGCCTTGGTCGCCGCGCCAAAACCGCCGATGCGGTCGCCGGCGTCAGCATTCGACAATTGCGCTTTCGATGCGTGATTCAGCCAGATGGATTTCAACGCTCCGCGCATTCCCATGGCGTCCGCCGCCGCCGCATTGCGGAGGATCGCAGCGATCGCGGCGTCCCCAGCCGTGCCCGATTCGAGCGCGCTCTTCATCGCAGCGCGAGTCGAACGCTCATTCATCACCGCCAGCGCGATAAGTCCGGCGGCGCCGATGGTCGCCGTCACCCCGAGCACCCAGTGCAGCATGAAAACGAGGAGCAGGTAGAGCGGGGCGAAGGGCGCATCGAAAAAGGTCGTAATCGCCGATGACCCCGCCGCCTGCCGAATCGTGCGGAGGTCCTTTAGCGGTGAATCGCCCGCCTGACCCGCCGTATGCCGCGCGCCTTCGACGGCGGCGTTGAACGCCGCTTCGTTGAGCCGCGCGTCAAAGCGGGCGGCGGCTCGCGAAACGATCGCCATCCGCACGAAATCAAGCAGGCCCATCGCACCGTAAAGACCGACGATAAGGAGGGTCAGCACTGCAAGCGTCGGCATGCTCCGGCTCGCGAGCACACGGTCATAAAGCTGAAGCATGTAGATCGGGCCCGTCAGCATCAGCAGATTCACCGCTGCGCTGAACACGGCGGCGCGCATCATCAGCGGCCGCGCGGCATCGACGCCGGCCTTCATCTGGTCAGAGAGCTTGAGGTCGCTCTTCACTTGCGCCGGTCCGTCCCGTGTTCGCCGAACAGTCTGAGATAATGATCTAATTTCATTATACTAAAAGTGTCTGAGCGGGTGTTGCCCATTTCACGCCCCTCCACGATTTCAGCCCGTTGATTGTCCATGCCTTTCGGGCGGCCGGACTCCCTTGGCGGGTCTTCCAAGGCGCCGGCTATCGGCCCGCCTTCAGAATACGGCATAATGTATTGTTTCATATCGGCTTTCTTCCTTCAACTAATCGCCGCCCGGTCCGTCACCCGGCGCCAGACCGTTCCGTCTGAAAACGCCAGCACCGCCCCGCCGGTTTCATTCGATACAAAGATGACGGCGCCGGCGCCGCTGGCGGATGCTGAGGGCGTCGCCGTCTTCACGTAGCTTTTGACTCTGATCGGCCCGTCGACATCGAGCTTCGCTGTCGGCGCCGCGACACCGATGCCGACGTCGCCGCCGGAGGTGATCCGCAATCGCTCCGTGCGGCTGGCGCCTGCGCCCGTCAGAAACTCGATCCTTTGGGGGGCGACGCCCGATGAGACGGCGCCGTCGACGCGCATCTCGATGCTGGCGGTGCCGCGGGTAGCGCCGCCGTCATAAACGGCGCCGAGAAGCGTGAACGTCAGATCGCCCGAGCTCGCGGCCGCGGGGGCGTCGAGCGTGCCGCGCGCTTTCGTGCCTTTGAAGACCATGCGGTCGGACGGGCCCGCGCTCGCGACAATGCCGGCGAAGGATGCCGGTCCGCTTTCTTTCGTGACGACGAGGTCGTCTGAAGAGATGAGCGAGGCATGGGTCGGCGCGCCATCGACATGCAACTCAAGCGCAGACGCGGGCGCCGCCGTGTTCAATCCGATTTTTCCGTCCGGTTTGATGGTGATCGCGTTCCGCCAGGACGCGCCGTCGCCGCTCACCTTGACGGAAAGATCGTCGTCGCCGGCAAGGCCGATTTCAGCCCGCCCGGAAAATCCGCTTTGCAGAACGATGCTCGCGGTGTTCGCTGCGCCGTTCTTGTTGATCACATGACGCATGTCGCCGTTCCCCGGCGTGTGGTCGTCATTTGAGAACAGAACGGCGTCCGACTTGACCGTCAGCCGGTTGACGGCGTCAGCCTCTGCATTGATTCCGAGGAAGTCGGCCGTGACAGGCGCTTCGCCGACCCATTGAGAGCCGTTGAAATAGACAAACCGGCTTTCGGATTCCACGAAGGCGCGCCAACCTGTATTCGGCGCGAGAAAGCGCCAGACGCTGTCTTGAAACGCCGCAATACGCCCCTCGCCTTCGCCGCTCCAGGCCGGACCATATGCGCCGGCTGGAAGGATGTAGGCGTCGCCTTCTGACGGCGTCGGCGGCTCAGCTGCGATGGTCGACGCGCGTACGGAAAGGTGAATGAGCGCATCCATGCGGCGGAAGGCGTCGTTGGCGGTCACATGCTTCTGGGCCTGTTGAGGCAGGATGTAGGATAGGCCGAGACGAGGCGTTTTGGACATGGGTGCTCCGGTTGCTAATGGTCCGACCAAAGCATGATAAGGCCTCCGGAAAGGTGTAGGACGGTTCAAATTTCCTTTTTTAGAACAAGGATATGGTTCAAATTCGTCAACCTGGCGAAAATGTTTTTTCGTTTCGCGGAAAACAAGAACGCCCGCGCTTTGGGCGCGGGCGCGGTCTTGATGATCCTGTTACGGATTATCC
>CALKYG010000266.1 GCA_938003575.1 uncultured Alphaproteobacteria bacterium | reverse complement strand
CAGCGCGCGCGCCGGCACAAACCCGTCGGCGCCGGTTTCGTCGAGCATAACGAACAGGCCGAAGCGCGTCACGCCCCGGATGCGCCCGTCGAACTCCTCGCCGATCTTGTCCGCCAGATATCCGGCGAGGTAGCGGTCATTCGCTTCGCGTTCGACCGCAATTGCGCGTCTCTCCATGTCGGAAATGAGTTCGGCGACCTTGGGAAGTCTGTGCCTCTCCTGGTCGGATTGTCCGCCTTCGCCGAGACCGCAAGCGGAGACGAGCGCGCGATGGATGGTGAGATCCGCGTATCGCCGGATGGGCGACGTGAAATGCGAATACCGCGCGAGGTTCAGGCCGAAATGGCCGACATTCTCGGTTGAATAAACGGCCTGCCTTTGAGACCGGAGAACGACATCCGAGATCATTTCCTGCTGTCCGCGCTCGGACGCGATTTTCAGAATCTGATTGAACTGCGCCGGCCGGACCGCCCCTTTCGCCAGAGTGTAATCGAGATCCGCGAGGTAATCGCGGATCGAATCCAGCTTTTCAGGATCAGGCGTGTCATGCACCCGGTAAATCTGCGGCGTCCGCTTCTGTTCGAGCGTTTCCGCGGCGGCGACGTTGGCGAGAATCATGAATTCTTCAATCAGCCGGTGGGCGTCGTACCGCTCGCGCCGGACGATCCGCTCGACCGAACCGTCCGGGTTAAGAATGATTTTGCGCTCAGGAAGATCAAGGTCCAGCGGGGCCCGCTTCGAGCGCTCCTTCCAGCGCGCCTGGAAAGCGGCGTAAAGGGTTCGGACCGTCTCGCAGACGACGCCGGTTCGCGAGTTGTCCCCGATGATCTGCTGGGCTTCCGCGTAAGACAATTTTGCTGACGACCGCATCATCGCGCGCATGAAGCGATGGCTTCTCTTACGCCCTTCGGCGTCGATGATGATTTCGACCGCAATGCAGGGTCGATCGATATTTTCGCGGAGCGAACAGAGATCGTTCGAAAGCCGTTCGGGAAGCATCGGAACGACGCGGTCCGGAAGGTAAACTGAATTGCCGCGCCGCTGGGCTTCGCGATCGAGGCGGGAGCCAGGGCGCACGAACCAGCTGACATCGGCGATCGCCACGATGATTCTGAACCCGCCTTCATTGCGTTTGTCGTCATCCCGCGCCGCGAACACCGCATCATCGTGATCCTTCGCGTCTTCAGGGTCGATGGTGACCAGCGGCGTTGCGCGGAGATCGACGCGGCCCCTCATGTCCGGGGCGGAGGCGCGGTCAGCCTCGGCGACGACGTCCGCGGGCATTTCTACGGGAACGCCGTGACCGGCCAGAGCGATCAGCGAAAAAGCGTGTCGGTCGTCGATATGACCCGCAATTTCGCGAACGCGCGCGCGGCCGGGACCGCCCCGTCCCGCAAACGGCCTCGGCGCGGCCTCAACCCAGACGAGATCGCCGTCGCCGGCGTTTTTCGATTCCGCCTTGTCGATGGAAAAACTGTTTCTCGCACGGCGTTCCACCGGTTCGGCGACGCCGCCGAATTTCGTCTTGCGGAAAACCGCGAGAAAGCGGTGTGCGCCTTTACCGATCGGCTTGATGATCTTCGCTTCGTACCCTTCGTCGCCAGCCGGCCTGAGCCGCGCGAGCAATCGGTCGCCGACGCCGGGCGGCGGCTTTTGCTTCTCGGCTTCTTTCAGGGCGATGCGGATCATCGGCGGTTCCGTGTCGCCTTCCCACGACGCCGGAAGGCAGGACAAATCGCCTGCGTCGTCGACCGACATCACGTCAATCGCCAGGATTTCCGGAAGGTCGCTTGCAATGTGATACTTCTTGGCGCCGCGCCGGCTGACGCCGCCGCCCTCCGACATTTCCTTCAGAAGCGTTCGCAGCCGGGCTCGGTCGTCGCCCTTCACGTTGAACGCCCGCGCGATTTCACGCCGCGAGATGTCGCCGGGCGTCTCGCGAATGAATTTTTCGATATCCTCTTTTCCCGGAAAACCGGGCGGGCGCTTTTTTGAAGCCAAGACATGCTTTCTTGCAATCGGCCATCCCGTCTAGCACGATTGGCGCTCTTGGCTAATCGCCTGCCGTCAACGGATCGACCGCCCGGTCGTCGATCAGTATTTCGTAATGAAGGTGCACCGCGGTCGCATTGCCTGATTTGCCGGTGCGCCCGATCTCGTAGCCCGCGTGTACGCGGTCTCCAGGACGCAGTCCCGGCGCCGCCGACGAGAGATGGGCGTATCGGGTCATAACGCCGTCGCCGTGACTGATTACGATAACCAGACCGTATCCACGCTGTTCTCGGATCGAAGCAATGCGGCCGTCGCCGCCGGCGAGCGCCGGGCGCGGCGTTCCGGTGTAAAGATCGAGTCCGTCGTGAAACGAGCCTGCGCCTGTGGACCTCGGACCAAATGCAGACGACAGGCAGGCGTCGACCGGCGCGCGCGCAAGCATCAAGCCGCGAACGATCGTAATCGGGGAATAGTTGGCGATTTCGCCGTTCGCGGAAGCCGGCGGCGCGTTCGAGACTCTCATTCCCGGGCAGAGCCGCAACTCGTGCATGGAATAGGGCGCGCCGCTGCGCGTCTTCGGCGGCGTTGCGCAAGCCGCCAGCGCGACGGACAGAATGACGGTCGTCGCCAGCCTGAAAGAATGGAGACCTGAAGGCGGCATTCCGAGAGACCTAGGCGTCAATTGCTACGCGAAGGTTACCGCGCCGGCTGAACTTGATGGGACCTGCCGGGGGAGGTGCGGACCTATTTGCTTTTCGCAGCTTTCTTCGCGGCTTTTTTTCTAACGGGCTTGCCTTTCGTCGCCGCAGCAGCCTTTTTTGACGGCGCCTTACTTGCGGGCGCAGCCTTCTTCTTCGCAGGCTTCCTTTTCGACGGCGCCTTCGCTTCGCGTTCAGCGATGATCGCGACGGCTTGTTCAAGCGTCAGCGATTGGGGGTCGGTTCCCTTTGGCAGGGTGGCGTTTGTTTTGCCGCATTTGACGTAAGGACCATATCTCCCGTCCATCACCTGGACCGCATCGCCGTTAGTGGGGTGCGCGCCAAGCTCTTTGATGGGTTTGGGGCCCGAACCGCGCCCTGCGCGCGGGTTGGCGCGCTTTTCGGCGATCAGGGCGACGGCGCGATTGAGGCCGATCTCGAAAACGTCCTCGATCGACGGCAGGTTCGCATAGGTCTTGCCGTGCTTTACGAAAGGACCGAAACGGCCGAGTCCCGCCTCGATGATCTCGCCGTCTTCCGGGTGCGGACCGATTTGACGCGGCAAGGACAGAAGCTGCAGCGCCTTTTCAAGCGAGATCTCTTCGACTTTCCACGATTTGGGGACGCCGGCGCGCTTCGGTTTTTCCTTTGATTCCTTATCAACCTCGCCAAGTTGAAT
>CALKYG010000265.1 GCA_938003575.1 uncultured Alphaproteobacteria bacterium | reverse complement strand
AGGTTTGCGATCTGCTGCCGACGCCGTTGGCGAGGGCGCTGCTGGCGTCAAGCGCCGCTCGCCGGTTGTTCAATCTGGTTCTCGGTAAAGGGCGGCGCGTCGCGACGACCAATCTGAATGGTTTTCTCATGTTGACCTTTCTGTCTTCGCTGGCTCCTTTCCGGCGCAGCGGATACCGATATCGGTCGGAGCAGGAGCGTATCGACAGCTGGCTAGCGCTGGTTTTGCGGGAAGCGGAGCACGACTATGAGTTGGCGATTGAGATTGCGTCGCTTCAGCGCCTCATCAAGGGTTACGGCGATACGCACGCGCGCGGCCTTGCGAACTTCATGCTGGTCATCGACGCTCTGCACGCAGTGAAATCATCGTCAGCGCCGGCGCAGGCGCTGGCGCGGCTCCGGGACGCAGCGCTGAAGGACGAGGAAGGCGACACCCTCCGCTCGGAACTCGGCAGAATGGCGGCCAATGCGGCATAGGACGGCGCGATGAGAAACCGAAGGAAATCACCATCGAAATTCGGTCCGGCGGCGGCCGCATTCGAGCTTGAAGATTACGTGCTCTATAATCTCGTGCGCACCGCCGCGACCTATAATGAGGAAATGGCGACGGCGCTGAAGCGGTACCGCCTCGATACCATGAAGTGGCGCGTTTTGATGCTCCTCAATGACCGGAGCCCAAGCTCAGTCGGCGAGCTCGCACGCCGGTCCGTTACAAAACTGCCGACGCTGACGCGCGTCCTGATCCGCATGGAGGCTGAGGGACTGATCGTTCGACAGGCGCATGAGGGCGACAAGCGATTTGTTCAGGTTACAATGACGCCGAAAGCCGTAAGAACGCTGAAAACCGTCCAGGAAATCGGTCAGCGCGTGTTTGAACGTGCAATTGAAGGCGTCAGCGATGACGAACTCGCGGCCCTCACCGATATTCTAAAGCGAATCCGCACCAATCTCGGCCGGTCTCCTTATGACGCCGCCGATGCGCCGGTTCAAGGAAAGGCCCGGGCTTCGTGAACGCACAGTCGACCATTTACGACGTGTTTGCGGCCGCCGTCAGCCGCTTCGCTGGCCATCCGTTTCTTCACTGCGCCGCTGAAACGGCGAAAATCTATGACGTCGAGAAGACAGATTACTCCTATGCGGAAGCTTCGCGCAAAGTGGCGGCGCTACGCAGCGCCTATGGATCGGCGTTTGGCGGGCGAAAGCCGAGGGTCGGCCTCGCATTTGAAAATCGCCCGGAGTTCTTTCTGCACTTCCTCGCGCTGAATTCGCTTGGCGCAAGCGTCATGCCGATCAACGTCGAAATGCCGCACGAGGAGCTTGCTTATCAGATCGATCATAGCGAGTGTGGTCTGATCGTCTGTCATCCGGCATTTGCAGAACGGCTTTCCGCAGGCTCTTCAACCGCGTCTCGGAAGCCGGCGGTGGCGAGTGCGGAATGCCTTGGCGGCGTTTCAGTCCCGGCCGGGGCGGAGATGGCGGATGGCGCGCCGTCGCTCAGAGAGGCGGCGCTTCTTTATACTTCCGGCACCACGGGAAGGCCCAAGGGATGCATTCTCTCCAACGAATACTTCACGGCGATCGCCGATCTTTACACTTCACTCGGCGGTTACGTCACTTTCGAAGACGGCGCTGAAAGGATCATCACGCCGCTTCCCTTGACGCATATGAACGCGCTCGCCTGCTCCTTCATGGCTGCGGTGAAGACTGGCGGATGCCTCATCCAAATTGACCGGTTTCATCCGAAGACATGGTGGAGGACGGTAAGTGAATCGCGTGCGACGATCATGCATTATCTCGGCGTCATGCCGGCGATGCTGTTGCAGGCGCCGGAAGGCGCCGACGACGATTTCGCCGGCGGAATAAAATTCGCATTCGGCGCCGGCTGCGATCCCCGCCACCACCAGCGATTTGAAGAGCGATTCGGCGTAAAGCTGATCGAGGCGTGGGCGATGACGGAGACAGGGGCGGGCGCATGGATCGCGGCGAGTCATGAACCCCGTCACATCGGGACGCGCTGTTTCGGCCGTGCGCCTGTCGGTCTTGAGACGCGATTGGTCGATGAAGAGGGGCGCGATGTTCCAATAGGGGCGCAAGGCGAGCTGCTCGTTCGCCGCGCCGGTGAAGATCCGCGCCGGTTCTTTTTCAGCGGATATTTCAAGGACGAGGAGGCGACGGCGAACGCGTGGCGCGAAGGCTGGTTTCATACAGGCGACGCCGTACGACAGGACGATGACGGCTTCTTCTATTTCGTGGACCGGCTTAAAAACGTCATTCGGCGCAGCGGCGAGAACATCGCCGCTATTGATGTCGAAAGCGTCTTGATGCGTCATGAAAACGTAAAAGCGTGTGTCGCGGTCCCGGTTCCCGATGAAATTCGCGGCGATGAGGTGATGGCGCTCGTCGTCCTGTCAGACGGCGACAAAAGCGAAGATCAAGCGCGGTCTATTTTTGACTTGGCCTTGGAGAATCTCGCCTATTTCAAGGCGCCGGGATATGTCGCCTTCGTCGACGCGCTCCCGCTCACCGCATCAGAGAAAATAAGGCGGGGCGAAGCGAAAGCGATTGGGCGCAAGCTTCTGGAAGAGGGAGCGTGTTTCAACTTCAATGCGCGCAAGAAGCCGCGGAGGGGGTAGCGCAAGAATGCCGGAACGCAGTCGGTCGCCGAGAAGGAGCTATGAGGGCGTCGCGCTCGTTGCGCCGGTCAGCGTGCCTTATAAACGGCATTCGGACAAACCGGCGCATTGGTGGATCGGAAAAGCGCTCAAGTCGCTTGCTGACAGGACCGGGCTCAGCCCCGCCGATTTCGACGGCCTTTGCGCATCCTCGTTTACGCTGGCGCCGGATACGGCCGTTGGGCTGACGCAGCATTTTGGAATTGGCCCGCGATGGCTTGATCATATACCGATGGGAGGCGCGTCCGGACTCGTCGCGCTTCGGCGCGCCGCGCGCGCCGTTCAATCAGGAGACGCCGAGATCGTCGCTTGCGTCGCCGGCGATTCCAATTCTCAGGGGTCGTTCGGCGATCTGGTCTCGGATTTTTCCCGATTTGCCCAAGACGCGGCGTTCCCCTACGGCGCCGCCGGTCCGAATATGAGTTTCGCGCTTTTGACGCGCGCCTATATGAGGAAATACGGCGCAACCCGCGAGGATTTCGGCAGACTGTGCATCGCCCAGCGTGAGAACGCGCGCCAATTTCCCAATGCTTTGATGAAATCGCCGCTCACTATGGACGATTATCTTGGAGCCAGGGTGATTGCGGAGCCATTGCATCTTTTTGATTGCGTAATGCCCTGCGCCGGCGCGGAGGGTTTCGCCGTGATGCGTGAGGACGCGGCGCGCGCGCTGAATCTTCCCTACGCACGGCTCTTGTCGGCGATTGAACGCCACAATGCATTTCCCGACGACGACATTCAACTGCGAGGCGGATGGGCTGTCGACAGAGACGAACTCTGGTCTGCGGCGGGCGTTTCGCCTGGAGACGCTGACTTTCTTCAAACTTATGACGACTACCCGGTCATCTCGATGATGCAGATTGAAGATCTCGGCTTCTGCAGAAAGGGTGAAGCGAAAGACTTTGTTCGTTCGCATTCGTTGACCGCACACGGAACATTTCCTCATAATACGTCCGGCGGCCAATTGTCCGTTGGACAAGCGGGCGCCGCGGGCGGGTATCTCGGGCTCGTTGAGGCGGTGCGGCAACTGACCGGAGAGGCGCTCGGCGCACAGGTCGAAAAAGCGCAGATCGGCGTCGTCTCAGGGTTCGGGATGATTAATTTCGATCGCGGTCTTTGCTCTGCGGCGGCCGTTCTTGCGGCGGGGGAGGCGAATGACTGAGATGAGCGCCGCGATGCGGGAGTTCGCGCAACGGGCCGGCGCCGGCGGCCTCGTGATGCAGGCATGCGCGGCTTGCGGCGCGATAGAATGGCCGCCGCGCGACGTTTGCCGCCGTTGCTGGTCCGATTCGCTTCAATGGACGCCAGTAAACGCCGCGGGCGTTGTAATCGCGACGACGATGCTTCACGCATCAATGGAGGATTTTTTCCGTGCGCGCCTTCCCTGGCGGGTCGGAACGATTCGGCTTGCTGCGGGGCAAGTCGCTTATGCGCATCTGCATCGAGCGCTCGCAGAGGGCGATGCGGCGCGCATCGAGGCGCACCTCGATTTCAAGGGTCGCGGCGTACTTGTCGCGCTGCCGGTCGACGCCGGAGAAATTGACCAAAGACTGTCGGAATTAACGTCAACCACGGAGGGATGAATGTCGGTTCTTGCAGAGTTCAGCGCGGCGTTAATGACCGGATCGATCAGGACGATCGACCTTACGCATACGCTTGATCCCGATTTCCCCGTTCTCGTTCTGCCTGAGCAGTTCGGGCAATGTGCGCCGTTCCGGATTGAGGAGGTTTCGCATTATGACGATCGCGGACCCGCATGGTATTGGCGCAATTTCTCCTGCAATGAGCATACGGGAACGCATTTTGACGCGCCCGTTCACTGGGTGACCGGCAAAGACATACCGGATTCGTCCGTTGATACGCTCGCCGCAGACGGCTTCATTCGTCCCTCTTGCGTCCTCGACTTCACAAAGGAGGTCGCGTCGAACCCCGATTTCATTTTGACCGCCGATCATATCCGGTCATGGGAGAAGACGCATGGAGAGATCCCAAAAGGCTGGTGGGTGCTCTTCCGCACCGACTGGTCGAAACGCGCCTGGACTGACTACTTGAATTTGAAGCCGGACGGCGCGCACTCGCCGGGACCGGACGCTGGCGCGGTCAGGCTGATGATTGAACGCGACGCAGTCGGCTTCGGCGTAGAGACGATCGGCACCGACGCCGGACAGGCGCACGGCTTTGAACCGCAATATCCCGCGCATACGCTGCTGCACGGCGCTGGCAAATTCGGTCTTCAGTGCCTCAAGAACCTCGACCAGCTGCCGCCGAAGGGAGCGCTGATCGTTGCGCCGCCGCTGAAGATAAAACAGGGTTCGGGAAGCCCGTTGCGCGTGTTGGCGCTGGTCGAAAGATGATACTTTCAGAGGGCGTAACGATAGTCACAGGCGGCGGCGCAGGCATCGGCGCCGGAATCAGCCGCAAACTGCTGGCTGACGGCGCACGCGTGATCTCGATCGCGCGCCGCGCGCCGGAATTCACGCATGAGCGGCTGTCCTTCGTGAAGGCGGATCTCGCCGATCGGAAGGAGACGCGGGATGCGGCCCGGGAGATCGCAGCGCGGGAAAGGATTCTCCGTATCGTTCATAATTCAGGCGTCATCCGGCCAGCGCCGGTCGAGGAGGCGACGCTTGAAGATCTCGATTACCTTGCTGAGCTCCATTTGGCGGCCATGCTGACGCTGACCCAGGCGGCGCTCCCCGCCATGAAGGCGGCGAAGTTTGGCCGAATCGTCGGCGTTTCCTCGCGCGGCGCGCTTGGCCTTCAGACCCGCACCAATTATTCGGCGACAAAAGCGGGCATGATCGGCATGCTGCGCACCTGGGCGCTCGAACTTGGCGGTTACGGCATTACATCGAATTGCGTTGCGCCGGGGCCTGTCGAATCCGACATGTTTCACGAAATCGTCCCGGAGGGGAGCGAGCGCAAGAGGAAGCTCGCCGACGCCATTCCCGTCAGGCGGATCGGCGTTCCCGCAGATGTGGCGCACGCCGTCTCATTTTTTCTCGCGCCGGAGGCGGGCTTCGTCACGGGTCAGACGCTTTATGTCTGCGGCGGAACCAGCATCGGTTCGGTTGTGATCTGAAGGAGGCGGAAATGGCGACGCTCATTGACAATCGTCCGGCCTGCATCGACGTCGGAGCGCTGGTTGAGCCAGACAGGGTCCATCGAAGAGTCTACACGGATCCCGCGATCTTCGACCTCGAGATGGAACGCATATGGGGCCGGACATGGATCTATGTCGGCCATGAAAGCCAGGTGCGTGAACCGGGGCGGTATTATGCGACGACGATCGGCCGTCAGCCCGTTCTGCTTACCCGCCATTCGGACGGCGCGTTCTACGTCCTCCATAATCGCTGCGCCCACAAGGGCGCGCTGCTCGTCGGCGACCGGTGCGGCAAACTGAAGGAGCTGCGGTGCTGCTATCACGGCTGGCGATTCGACTTCGACGGCAAGCTGCTCGGCATCCCGCTTGAGCACGGCTATGACGACACCCGCTTCGACCGGAAGGGCGAGGAGGCGAACATGCAGCGCGTGGCGCGGGCCGAGAGCTATCGCGGATTCGTGTTCGCGAGTCTAAGTCCGGATGTGCCGGACCTCGAGACCTGGCTCGGCGGCGTCGCGTCGTCGATTGACAATATGGTCGACCGTGCGCCCGACGGCGAACTCGAAGTCGCAGGCGGCGTTCTTCGCTACGAGCACGATTGCAACTGGAAGTTTTTCGTCGAGAATCTGAACGACATGATGCATCCGATGGTGGCGCATCAATCATCGAGCCTTACCGCGCGCATCGTCGCCAAGAAGGAATTGCCTGCGGATTCGCCAGTTCCGTCGGCGATCGAGATTATCGCGCCTTTCACCGAGTCCTATTCCTTCTTCGACGACATGGGCGTGCACGCCTTCGATTACGGACACGGCTATTCCGGCGGCAAGACATCGATCCATGCGAAGTACTCCGAAGTGCCGGAATACAACCGGCGAATGGAAGCCGCCTATGGGAAAAAGCGGGTCGAAGAGATCTTGTCCGTCAATCGCCACAATACGATATTCTATCCAAGCGCAACCATTAAGGGGGCGATCCAGACAATGCGAGTCGTTCGTCCGGTCGCCGTCGACAGAACGATTATCGAATCGTGGACGTTTCGGCTCAAAGGCGCGCCGGACGAGTTGCTGCGCCGGTCTATCCTCTACTGCAATCTGATCAATTCATCTGCGAATCTTGTCGGGCCTGACGACCAGGAATCCTATCGGCGCCAGCAGCTCGGATTGATGTCGGAAAGCAATGACTGGGTGACAATGCATCGCGATTTCGGCAAGGACGAGGAAATCGCTCCGGGTCACTATTACGCGCGCGGATCCAGCGACATTTCCTTCCGCAATCAATATCGCGCCTGGAGAGAATACATGACGAAAGGGGGGCGCTGAGATGTCGACGGAACTTGAGCTTCATCATCGCGTCTCGCAATTCATGTGCCGCGAGGCGCGGCTGTTGGACGAGCGCCGCTGGAACGAGTGGGAGGCGCTTTTCCTAGAAGACGGCGTTTACTGGGCGCCGGCGACGCCGGGCCAGCCCGACCCTGAGAATCACGTGTCGCTCATTTATGAAAACCAGCTTTTGCGCAAGGTGCGCATCGCGCGTTTTGCAAGTCCCGCAGCGCCGTCGCTGCAGCCGTTTCCGCGCACCGCGCATCTTGTGACGAACATCATGATCGATTCGCACAATTCGAAATCCGGCGAAATGACGGTCAATTCGCGATTCCTGATGATCGAATACCGCCGCGGCGCGCAACGCATCTATGGCGGCGGCTACGCTCATGATCTTGTCGAGAAGGATGGGGCTTTCCGAATTCGACAAAAGAAGGTCGATCTCGTCAATTGCGAAGGTCCGCTCGAAAGCTCGAGCGTCTGGTTCTAATCAAGTTTCCGCCCTCGCGTAATGGCGCCGGTTCGGGCGAGCCTTGGCTGCAAGCTCTGCCGCCTTTTCATTATTTTTTTCGCACTCGCGATAAAGCTGATACTCGCCGGACTTCAGC
>CALKYG010000264.1 GCA_938003575.1 uncultured Alphaproteobacteria bacterium | reverse complement strand
GGTCGCGGCCCCTATTGCGGCGCGATCGGTTATATCGACGATCGCGGCGCCGCAGACTTTTCTGTTGCGATCCGGACGGCGGTCGCGGAAGGCAGCCTCCTCTCTATCCAGGTCGGCGGCGGCGTGACGCTTCGCAGCGACCCGCAGGCGGAGTATCATGAAACGTTGGCGAAGGCGCGGCATTTCCTCCGCCGAATCGGTCTTGAGAATGCGGTTCAGTGATCCTGATCATCGATAATTACGATTCATTCGTACATAATCTCGCACGGTATATTCGGGAGGCGGGCAGGGAGGCGATCGTCGTGCGAAATGATGCGGGACATGCAGAGGATCTGCTCCAGGTCTCACCAGCGGCGGTCGTTATTTCGCCGGGTCCGAAGACGCCGGCTGAAGCAGGCGTGTCTTTGAATATAATCCGCAGCCTGTCGCGTTCCGTGCCGCTCCTCGGGGTTTGTCTCGGCCATCAATGTCTCGTCGAGGCGTTTGGCGGCGCGACTGTGCGGGCGGCTGAGCCAATGCATGGACAAGCTAGCCTGATCCGTCATGACGAATGTGGAATTTTCTTGGGCGTTGAAAATCCAATGCTCGCCGGACGCTACCATTCGCTAATCGCCGAACTGCCGCCTCAGAGCCCGCTTCGCGCCTGCGCCTTTAGCGAGCGAAGCGAGCTGATGGCTGTCCGGCATGAAAGCGCGCCTTGGTACGGCGTGCAGTTTCACCCTGAATCCCTCCTTACACCATCGGGACGAAAGGTGATCTCGAACTTCCTGTCGGAGATCGATAAGTGAGCAATCGCGTGGTCGTCTGGCGCAATGGGGATTTTGTCGCCGCGGAGACGGCGGTGCCAGCGACCGATCGGGGATGGCTTATCGGTGAGGCCGTTTTTGAGACGGTCCTTGCAGAGGGGGGCCGCCCTGCCTTCTTAGATCGTCACATCGAGCGGCTTAACAAAGGCGCAAGGGCCTTCGATATTGAGATTCCTTATACCCCATCCGAAATTGCTTCGGCTATTGCGATGGTGTCGGCGGCTAATGGCGTCGATAGTAGGGGCGTCGCCAGAATTACGTTGACGCGTGCGGGAGGGGCCCGCGGATTAGCTGGGTCCGCGGCCGCCGCACCGCGGCTTTATGTGTCTGTTCAGCCCACAGACGCGCCGAAGCCCTTCATGCGGATGATGATAGCTACTCGGCGGCGCTGGTCCGCCGCCTCGACGAATGCCTTTAAGTGTGCGGGAAGCTATGCGGAAAACATCCTTGCGCGCGCCGAAGCCGCTGTCGATGGCGCCGATGAAGCCGTCATGCTGAATGAGTCCGGACGCGTCGCCTGCGTAAGTTCCGGCAATCTTTTCCTGATTGAGGCCCAAAGAATCCGGACCCCCGCGTCAGGCGAAGGTGCGCTTGCCGGCGTCGTTCGCGGTGTCGTTCTTGAAGAGGCGCGCCGACTAGGAATTGAGGCAGTCGAGGGGCCGATCGAAGCCGAAGAGCTTGTTGGCGCGCCATTGCTGCTGACCAATTCGATTGTCGGCGTCGTTCGAGGCGCGCTCGAAACAAGGATGGCGGAGACGCCGAATGGGCTCGCAGACGCGCTCATTAAAGGCTATGCGGTCCGCCTTGACCGTGAATTTAGACGCGGCGAACTGACGAGCGGATCGTGAAGGCATTCGAACTATCTACGAATCAGGTCGCCGCGGTCATTACCGCGCTTGTCGTCGACGTGCTCGGATCGAAATTCGGGCGTCACATCGATACTCTGACGGTGTCGACCTGGACTGCCGATACGAAGGTCGGCTATTGCGGGGTTGAGCTTTCAGAAGAGGAGTCTAAAGCGTGCCTTGTGCGGATATATCGATTTTTCGGCGCGCCGACGCCCGATATTGTTTTAACGGGCGCGGAAACGCTCGGCGACTGGGCCGTCGCCGTTGGCGAGCAGGCCGGCAGGAGGCTGAAGACTTTCGCTTTTTCGGCTGCGGGCGAAAACGCCAACGTCGTGGATCATCGAGCTGATGCGATTTACGCCGATGCTGCGTCGGCGGCGAACCTGCTCTATGGCCGCCGCCGCATCATTTCGCTTGTCTCGCCGCACAGCCTGATCGGCTTTACGCTTTCAATTCTTGCGGCAAATCTCCTGCGGGCGCCCTCTGTCGACGCCCGCGGCATGGCGCCTGGCGAATTCCAGAAGTTTCTCGCATTCGGAGACGCCGTCATCGCAACCCCCTCGCTCTGGCGCTATTTGATCGCTCAAGGCGTTACGGCGCCCGACAACTCAATGGCTGTCTTCTTTGGAGAGCCGATGACGCCGGAGATTTCCGCAGCGATCAGGAAAGCGGGATTCGGCGCGCAGCGGGAAATCTACGGTTCGACCGAACACGGTCTCATCGGTTGGCGGGATTCGCCTAGCGACCCGTTCGCCCTTCTCGAGCATTGGCGGCGTAACGGCGATGAGCTCAACAGGACGTTGCCGTCCGGCGAGTCGGTCGCGGCTTCGCCGATGGATGTACTTTTATGGGAGGGCGAGCGCCGCTTCCGCCTCGGCGGCCGGCGGGACGGCGCAGTGCAGATAGGCGCAGTCAACGTGTTTCCAACGAAAATCGCCGAGAAGATTGCGGAGCATCCAGATGTTCGCGCCTGTGCTGTGACGCTCTTCAAAAACGACTCTGGCGTGGACCGTCTGATTGCGAACATCGAGTTGAAAACCGGAGGACAGCCTTCCGAAACGATGGCGCGCTCGATAGACGCTTGGTGTCGGTCAAATCTTCGTCCCCACGAGCGCCCCCGGCTCTATGCATATATAGCCGCTGGAAAATAGAAAGGCCCGCCAACGGCGGGCCTTTCGCACTTCGCTTGTCCGAATACCTACTCAACTGCGGTAGGATCGTTCGCAGCCGCCTGCTGAAACTTCTGACGAACTTGACTCGTCATGGCGCCGAAAGCCTCGGGGCTGTCGCCAACCGTAATGGTCTGTTCGCAAGTGATTGTGCAGTTGTAGGTGTAGCGCTGGCCGCCGCGCTGTAGGGTCAGCATGTCATTCGTAGTCGCGCGAACGCGAACGATCAGATTCTCGATCTCGTTCCCATCGCTGTCGAACAAAAAGATATTTGTCAGTCCCGGCGCTTTTCCGAACAGCAGGACCCGTGATTTGTCACGAACGGTGACATCCGCGATTCCAGGATTGCCGACGACAATCTGCCCCACCTCCTGTTTGAAGGTATACGGCTTGACCTGATCCATCGTCACCCAAACCTGCTCGGCGGCCGCTGCTGTCGCAAACAAGCTCATGGTAACGGAAAGCGCAAATAAACGCATTGCTGTCACTTTCTCACTGCCTTCAAAACTTCAGTATCGTGGATGCGTCAAGAAAACCTTAAACAAGGCAATTCAGCACCATCAGCCTCATTTAGCTAACAACCGAAAATTTTAGCTTTTACCGGCTCTTAAAGCATCGCGGCGATCAATTCCTCAGGGAGCATCGCATGTCAGTCAATCCATCTCCTTTGTCCGGTCAGCCGTACACTGGGAACCGCGCCGATCCGCTGATCGCCGAGGCGCTTCGCAGCGCTGCGCCTTTCACCGGTCTCGCCGACGAAGCAATCGCATCGATCGCCGAATCGGCTAGCGTTCGACATTATGAGGCGGGCGAAACGATTCTGGCGATGGGCCAGTTTGACGGGTCGGAATTTCTAATCGTCCGCACTGGCCGGCTCAAAGCCGCTCGAATGGAAGCGGGCGTTAGTTCGATGCTCATAGAAAACGTACGAGCGGGAGAATTCTTCGGACTCGCCGAAGCTATGCTCGGCGGCGACCAACACATGCAGTCTGGGGTGACGATTTCCGCGGAAGCAGCGAGCGAGATTGTCGCCATCGACGCTGAATCCTTTCGACGGATCGCCGCGCAACGTCCGTCTTTGACGCGCGCGCTCATGCTGCACTTCGCAAGGAAACTGCTTGGCGACAGTCGAGTTGATGACGGGGATTCTCCCGAAAGGCGTGTCTTCGCCGCCCTTTCCTCTCTCGTGGAGCGTGACGCCGCCTCGGCGGAATGGCGCATCGCGCGTATGCCAAAGCACCGTGAACTTGCCGATCGCGCCGGCGTCGACGAGACTGAAGCTGCGACTGCAGTGGCCAAACTCATCCAGTCGGGCGTCGCTAGACGCAACTATCCAGGTCTCGTCATCGACGATATCGCGGGTCTGAACCGGCTAGCGCGCTGACGCTCGCGTCGTTAACCATAATAGTCTGTAAACAGAATAAAAATCAAGCGCAGACTCTTCTTTCACTGATTCTTAATGCGTCGATCGCATTATCGAAGAAGTCTGAGGGGGTTTCGCCCAATCAGCGGTGCAAGAGTAAGAGTAGCAAGCAGGAGTCGACTCATGAAAGCTCTTTTCGGAAAGTTTATCAAAGACGAAGACGGCGCGACGGCCATTGAATACGGTCTCATCGCGGCGCTTATCGCGGTTGCGATCATCGCCGCCGTGAAGGCGGTCGGCACGGAACTGTCGAACACGTTTTCGACGGTCCAGTCTGGCCTTACCGGCTAATCGCCGTCGTTCTTTGCTCGAACGGGAGAGGGAGGCTTCGGGCTCCTTTTCTTTTTGTGCAATTTTAAGCATAACCCAATGTTAAACGCCTGCCCCTAGCGTCGGCTGTATTGGCGGACTGGAGCGCGGGCCACGTGATACCACTCTTATTTCTTTCAGCTTTTCCGGCGTCTCTGCTAATCGCAGCGATGAACGATCTTTATGAATACAAGATCCCGAACTGGGTTTCTGTTGTTCTCTTTCTCTCATACTTCGCGGCGGGAATCGGCTTTGGCGCGCCGGCCGGCGATCTCCTTGAGGGATTCCTATTTGGATGCGCCGCGCTCGTCTTCGGTTTTGCGCTTTTCGCGGGCAAGGTGCTCGGCGGCGGCGACGCAAAGCTGATCGCCGCGTGCGCTCCCTGGATTGGGCCGTCAGCGCTGATGCCCTTTGCGTTCTATACAGCACTTGCCGGCGGCGCATTCGCCGTTGCGCTAGTGTTGTTCCGCAAGACGCCTCTGCTACCGGTTTACGCGAGCGCACCGTGGCTGATGCGCCTACATCAGCGGCCAAAAGATATTCCCTATGCAGTCGCAATCGCCGCGGGCGGACTAATTAGTTTTCCGCAAACGTCTATGTTTCAATTGGCGTTCGGCGGTTAATGAGATCAGTTAACAGAGTTTTGAGGACTTCTTCTTACAAGAATT
>CALKYG010000263.1 GCA_938003575.1 uncultured Alphaproteobacteria bacterium | reverse complement strand
AGCACTCCCTTGGTAAGGGAGAGGTCGAGAGTTCAATCCTCTCTCGCAGCACCAGTCGCCCGGTTTCATGAAACTTTCTCAGCCCTGTTGCAATTCCGACAATCGGAAGGCGTACAGGCGTCGGCGCGGTCCCGACCGCCCGGGTTTTCTCCCGTGGGACCTTCCTGTCGCGACCTGTCCCGGTCGCGCGAGTTGCGTACGATCCGCCTCCTGTTGCGTGGGCCGGTCCCTTTGGGGCCGGCCTTTTTTTCGCCGCGATGACGAGAATTCATGCGCCCCATGATCGGAACTTGGAATGTGAAGCTCGCCATCGGCGTGGCGGCTGGAATTGTTCTTCCGGGCGCCGCGGCTGCGGGGAAGCCGCTCGCGGATTGCACCCTGAAAGGGTTCCCACTCAACGGCGACGTTCAAGTGGTCGAGAGTTTCCCCGACCTGAAAGTGCAGGTGGTGACGAGCTTTCCGGACCTTCGGGTCAAAACCGTGTCGAGTTTTCCGGACAAATGCGGGGAATGGCGGTTTGTCGACAGCTTCCCCGATTTCAAGATCCAGTTTGTCGAGAGCTTCCCGGACCTCAAAATCGAAATGGTGGAGAACTTTCCCGGATTACCGTGATAATAAGCCACTGATAATAAAGTTGTTTTACGGAATTTTTGCGCTGCACAAAATTTGGGTGAACATTCTAGATCAACTCCCTATCTCTGGCGGAGTTGAAACGGCGGGCGCCGCCGAGACGTGAAAGGAATAACCCCATGACGAAGCGCAAAGCGACCGTCGAAACCACAGAAATCACCGCCGCGGAAGCGATCCGCAAGGGCTGGCTCGCCTATCTTGGCGCCTACGGCCTCGCCTTTGAACGCGCCAAGCCGGCCCTGAAGAGCCTTCGTTCGAAATACGCCGAATTCTTTGGCGACCTCGTCGAAAAGGGCGTTGAAGTCGAAGCGACCGCAAAAGAACAGATCGTCGACGTTCGCGACCGCGCCAAGGGCGTTTACGGCGCCGGCGTCGAAAAGGTCCGCGCGTTTATCCCGGCCTTTCCGGCGAATGATCGCGTGAAGGAACTCGAAGCGGAAGTCGAAGCGCTGACGAAGAAACTCGAAGCGGTCAAGAAGCCGACCCGGACGAAGCGCGCGAAAGCGGCTTAACAATTCCCCCCTCCCGCCCTCAGTTGCGTTCGCAGGCGGAGAGTAAAAAGAGCGGGGCGTTTCTCCCGAAACGTCCCGTTTTTTGTTGCGCCGCAAAAGGGCGACCATTTGCCAACAAGCCGGGAACGTCGAATACTCGATGCGGCTAAAAGCAGGAAATTGAACTGCTTTTCGACGAAACCCGCGGGAGGAGTCATGTCGAAGACGAGCGACGAACTGGGCCAACAGGCGGCGGAAACGCCGACCGCGCTCAATCCGATCATCGGCGTCCGACGGTCGGAATTGCTGAAATCGCTTGGCGTTCTCATCGGCCACGCAGCCAGACAGCCGGCGCCCTTCGCCAAACACCTGACCAACTACGGCAAGGACCTCATTGAGATCGTCAAGGGCGAGTCCGAGATCGCGCCGGACAGAAAGGACCGGCGTTTTCAGGACCCAACCTGGAAATACAATCCGCTCTACAAATATACGATGCAGTCCTGGCTTGCGATGCGCAAAGGCTTCGAGGGCTGGATCGCTGATTCCGGCGTCGATGACGCCGACAAGGTCCGCGCGAAATTCGTGCTCGACATCATCGCCGATGCAATGGCGCCGACGAACACGCTGATCGGCAACCCGGCCGCGATCAAGCGCGTTTACGAAACGGGCGGCGCCTCGCTGATCAAGGGATTGCAGAACGCCTATCACGACATTCGCCATAACAATGGAATGCCGAGCCAGGTGGACGGTCGCCCCTTCAAGGTCGGCGAAAACCTTGCAACCACGCCGGGCGCCGTCGTCTTCAAAAATGAAATGCTGGAGCTGATCCAGTACCAGCCGACGACCGACGACGTCTATGAGATCCCGTTGTTGGTCGTGCCGCCGCAAATCAACAAGTTTTATGCGAACGATTTGTCGCCTGAGAAGAGCGTCGTTCGATTCATGCTCAGCCAGGGCTTTCAGACATTCGCCGTATCGTGGCGCAATCCGCAGAAGGAACATGCGCATTGGGGTCTTGAAGACTACGTCGCTTCGCTCATCGAGGCGGCGGAGGCGATCCGCAAGATTACAAAGGCGAAGCAGATCAACGTATCGGGCGCATGTTCGGGCGGAATCACCACCGCAAGCTTCTTGTCCGAACTCGCTGCGCGCAAATCGAATATCGTCAATTCCTTTACGCTGCAGGTCTGCGTCCTCGACGGACACAAGGAAGACAGCGAGATCGGCCTCTTTGTCACCGACGAAGCGATTGAAGTCGCACGCCGTCATTCGGCGAAAAAGGGCGTCCTTTCAGGAGACGATTTGTCAAAGTCGTTCGCTTGGCTGCGCCCGAACGATCTCATCTGGAACTATGTCGTCAACAACTACTTGATGGGCGACAGCCCGCCGCCTTTCGACATTCTCTACTGGAACAACGACTCGACAAACCTGCCGGCGAAACTCCATTCCGACTATCTTGATATCTATCAGGACAAGCGTTTCGCCAATCCCGGCGCGGTGGATTTCATGGGACACAAGATCGACCTCACCAAGGTGACGCAAGACGCCTTCATGGTCGCCGCGGTTACAGACCACATCACGCCCTGGCGAGCATGCTATCGCAATGTCCACCTTTTCGGCGGCGACGTGAAATTCGTTCTGTCGAACAGCGGTCACATCCAGGCGCTGCTGAACCCGCCTGGCAACCCGAAGGCGCAGTTTTTCTCGAACGACGACCTTCCGGCGAACGCCGACGACTGGCTCGCCGGCGCAAAACCTCAGACGGGATCATGGTGGCCGCTGTGGACGAATTGGCTGCGCCAGCGGTCAGGAGACAAGAAGCCGGCGCCGAAATCGCTTGGAACAAAGGCTTATCCGCCGCTCGCCAAGGCGCCCGGCGAATACGTCTTCGGCTGAACCGCAACATGCAAGGAACTGTATGAGTACGGACGAACATCACCTGCCGGAACTCGGTTTTGTCGATGTCGGTTTGCAAAAGCTGAGGACGGCCGTCTGGCGCGGCGCCGGAATTGGACGACCGCTCCTTTTCTTCAACGGCATCGGCGCCAATCTCGAAATCGCGCAGCCGCTCGCCGAAGCCCTTCCGGACCGCGACATCATTACATTCGACATGCCGGGCGTCGGCGGCTCGCCGGGCCCGGTGACGCCCTATCGCCCCTGGTGGATAGCCCACGCGGCGAAGTCGGTCCTCCTTCATTACGGCTATGAGCGCTCCGTCGACGTCATGGGCGTGTCTTGGGGCGGCGGCGCCGCGCAGCAATTCACGTTTCAATACCAAAAGCGCGTCAATCGGTTGGTTCTGTGCGCCACGTCGCCGGGCGCCTTGATGGTGCCGGGCAAGATTGAGGCGCTGTCGAAAATGGCCGATCCCAAGCGATATATGGATCGCGATTTTCTCGCGAAGAATTTTCAAGCGCTGTACGGCGACGAGCAGGAAGGGGCCGCGCTTTTCGCTGCGCGCATGAGATCGCCGACGCGATCCGGCTATCTCTACCAGTTGATGGCGATGATGGGGTGGTCGAGCCTGCCCTTCCTGCCGCTCCTGCCGCACGAGACACTGGTGCTTGCGGGCGATCGCGACAATATCGTACCGCTCGCCAATGCGAAGATCCTCAAATACATGATCCGCAATTCCGAGCTTCACATCGTCGAGAACGGCGGGCATCTGTTCGTGCTGTCGAAGGCGAAAGAAGTCCTGCCGGTCCTCAAGACGTTTCTCGACCGACCGGCGGTGGAGAAGAGCCCCGCCCGCCGTTTTGAACCGGCGGCTGCAAACTAGGAGCATTGCCGTGGCGAAAAAGCCGACCCATTCCGCCGACACCGCCCGCAAGATCTGGCTCGCCGGCATCGGCGCTTACGGCCGCGCTTTTTCCGAAGCGCAGGAAACTGTTGCAAAGCTGACGGACGAATCCGCGCGCGTCTTTGATGAGCTTGTCGCCAAGGGCGAGGCGATTGAAAAGAAAGTCGAAGAGCGCGGCCGCAAGGTTGCGGAACGGGTGGCGCCGGCCGCCCATTCTCTCGATGAACGGATCAAGCGCATGCGTGAGCGCATCATGCATCCCGAGGATCATGCATCGCTCGCCGAAGAAGTGGCGTCTCTGCGGGCGCGTGTCGCCGCGCTGGAGACGACCGTGGAAAGGCTTTCAGGCCTAAAGTCGACGTCCCGACCGAAACGGAAATCCGTGAAGAAGAAAAAGGCCTGAGGCGATCGCCATGGCGGCGCCACGGAAAACCGCAAAGATCAAGACCCGGGACAGAATACTGAAGACATCGCTCGCGCTCTTCAATTGCGAAGGCGAAGCGCAGGTTTCGACCGTCGATGTCGCCGCGGTTCTCGGCATTTCACCTGGCAATCTCTACTATCATTTCAGGGGCAAGGAAGCGATCATCGAGGCGCTGTTCGACGATTTCGAGACCGAGCTGCGCCAAGTGTTGTCGGCGCCGATTGAGAAGCCGCTGTCGCTCGAGGACAACTGGATCTTCATCTACATCGTTTTCGAAGAGATAAATGACTTTCGCTTCTTCTACGAAGGCATGTCGTCGATCCTTGAACGGTGTCCGTCGTTGCGGGCGCGCGTCGCGAGGCTGTTGGCGCTGAAGAAGTCGACGACGCTTGCAATCCTCACCTCTCTCGAACGTCAGCATCTCGTGTCTTTCCTCGCGGATGAGAAAGATCGCCTCGCTGACCGGATTGCGGCGCATCTTACGTTCTGGCTGCAATATCGAGCCATCACTGAAAAAGAGCAGTCAGACCGCGCGCGCATTCACGACGGCGTCTACTCGACTGTCCTGCAAATCGCGCCTTATGTTGCAGAGGGTCGCGAAAGCTACTTGAAGGGCGCCGCCGCCTATTTCGCACGCCAATACGCCGACAAACGGCGCTGAACGCACGCAAATCAACGGCCCCCGCTCGTTCAACCGAACGTGACGAGAATGCGATTGACGCCGCAGGCCGCGACTGCAATCCCACGCGTGAAAGGAAGCGTTGAATGAATTCCCTTGCCGATTTTCCAGTCGCCCGCCGCTGGCCGGCCAAACATCCGGACCGGCTGCAGCTTTACACTCTCGGGACGCCGAACGGCGTCAAGGTCTCGATTGCGCTCGAGGAAATCGGGATCGATTATGAGGCGCACCGCGTATCATTCGCGGATAACGATCAGCTCACGCCGGAATTCTTGTCTTTGAACCCGAACAACAAGATACCGGCGATTCTCGACCCCAACGGCCCCGGCGGTTCGCCGCTGCCGCTTTGGGAATCGGGCGCAATTCTTCTCTATCTTGCCGACAAGACGGGAAAGCTCATCAGCGCCGATCCCCGGGAGCGCTGGCAGACCGTTCAATGGCTGATGTTCCAGATGGCGGGCGTTGGGCCAATGTTCGGTCAGGTCGGTTATTTCCATTATTTTGCCGGCAAGGAGATAGAGGACAAGCGGCCGCGCGATCGGTACGTCAATGAATCGAAACGCCTCCTCGGCGTCCTCGATCGGCGGCTTGAGGGTCGCGACTGGATCGCCGGCGATTATTCAATCGCCGACATCGCCGTTTTTCCGTGGATCTGGAATGTCATTGAAAATTACAAGGCCGGCGACGTTCTCGAAATCGCCCGCTTTGAGAATGTCGTTCGGGCGCATCGGGCGTTTCTTGCGCGGCCTGCGGTCAAACGCGGACTGACGGTTCCGGCGAACGGGCAATGATCATTGCGCCGTAATGCCGCCGTCGATCTTGAATTCCGACGCCGTAACGAAGCGCGACTCGTCAGAGGCGAGATAAAGAACCGCATAGCCGACATCTTCCGGCTCGCCGAGGCGCTGAAGCGGAATTTGCCGAACGAGCTTCGCTTCTCCCTCCCGGCCGCCGCCGCCCATTGATACCAGCGGGTCGATGATCGGCGTCCTCGTGAATACCGGGTGCACGGAGTTGCATCGGATGTCATAGCCCTGTTTCGCACAATGCAGGGCGATTGATTTCGACATCATCCAGACGGCCGACTTTGCAGCGTTGTATGCGAGCATTTCGCCATGCGCTATGAGGCCGGCGACGGAAGAAATATTGATGATCGACGCAGGCTGCGAAGCCTTGAGGTACGGCATTGCGAGCTGCGTACCGATGAAAATGGAATCGACGTCGATGTCGAGCGTCCGGCGCCAGCCTTCAATCGTTTCCGTTTCAATATTTCCCCAGCCCCCGACGCCGTCGTTGTTGATGAGAACGCTGACGCCGCCCATGAACTCCGCCCCCATGCCGAGCGCATTCTCCCAGTCTTCGCTCTTGGTGACGTCATGATGGCAGAACGACGCCGCGCCGGGATACGCCTTGTCTATTGCGGCGGCGGTTTTTTCCGCACCCGCGACGTTGACGTCGGTGAGAAAGACTTTCGCGCCTTCAGCAGCGAGCATGCGGCCAAAACAGGCGCCGAGGCCCTGCGCGCCGCCGGTGATGAAGACTTTTTTTCCTGCAACGCGGCCCATTCTGCGCTCCCAAACTCCGTTGCGCCGACAGTCGCATGAGAGCGGCCGCCGCGCCACACCTTCGCACAGTCGGCGCTAGCGATCGGCGACAAAAATCAGTCGCAATCCAAGGGCGCCGAACATCGTCGCCGCGAACAGGCTGAGCCCTGAGCGCAGGCGAACGGAAGCCGCAAGCCGGTTGCGCACGGCGCCCGCCGCCAAAGCGACGCCGACAAGGACCACGGCGCCGGAAAGAGAAAATATAGCGCCGAGAGTCAGCGTCTGCAGCCAGACCGATCCGATTTCCGGATTGGTGAAACTCGGGAGAAACGCGAGATAAAAAAGTCCGACCTTAGGATTGAGAAGGTTGGTGAGCGCGCCGGACCGGAACGCGCCTGCGAGATCGCCGGCGCCGTCAACCGATTTGAAGTCCTTGCGCGTGCGATAGGCGCGCCAGGCGAGATAGAGAAGATAAACGCCGCCGATGGTCTTGACGACGGAGAACGCATGGTCAGAGGCTGCAAGAAGCGCCGCAAGACCGCATGCGGTGAGACCCGCCCAGACGATCGAGCCCGCGCCGACGCCGATCGCCGCGGCAATTCCTGTTTTCGACCCGCCGCGCGTCGCCGACGCCAATGTGAACGCCATGTCCGGGCCCGGCGTAACGTTCAGAAGGAGCGCGCCGGCGAGAAACAGCGGAAAGAGGGCTGGATCGATCACCCGCGCCTTCCAGTTCAGCCCTGTTCTTTGATCTGCCTGATCGCGGCCGCCATGAACTCATCCATATGGCGGCGAATCTGATGGTCGGACTGTTCGATGCCGGCCGCCGTCAGGTCCGCCTTCACCTTGCGGAACACGTCATCGTCTCCCGCCTCCTGAAAATCGGCCATCACCACCGATTTCGCGTAGTCTTCCGCCTTTTCGCCCTCAAGGCCCATCAGGCCGGCCGCCCATTGGCCGAGAAGCTTGTTGCGGCGGGCCTCCGCCTTGAACCGCAACGCCTCGTCGTGCGCGAATTTCTTTTCGAAACTGTCCTTGCGGTCGTCAAAAGTCGTCATAACCCTTGAAATCCTTGAGTTTTATCGGCGAAACGCCATCCTTCTACCTTCCTTATCCTCCCGCGGCAATGCGCCCGAAGACAGATGCTGCACTGCGGCGATAGACGACAGGCGCCACTTGGATGTAGGGGTTTTCTTGAGCGGTCCAAGCGCGTATAGCCGCCCGCTCCGGTCGCCCGAGGAAGCGCTCGTCGAGCGTCCGCGACCCTCCCAGAAGGACCAAGCCACGATGGCGCGCCGCAAGCAAATCTACGAAGGCAAAGCGAAAATCCTGTTCGAAGGCCCGGAACCCGGCACCCTCATCCAGTACTTCAAGGACGACGCGACCGCCTTCAACAACCAGAAGCGCGCCATTCTCGAGGGCAAGGGCGTCCTCAACAACCGCATCTCCGAATTCATCATGCAGGGCCTCGAGCGCATCGGCGTGCCGACACATTTCATCCGGCGCCTGAACATGCGCGAGCAGCTCATCCGGCACGTCGAGATCATTCCGCTTGAAGTGGTCGTCCGGAATGTCGCGGCGGGCTCGCTGGTGAAGCGCCTGGGCCTTGAAGAAGGCTCCCAGCTGCCCCGTTCCGTCATCGAGTTCTATTACAAGAACGACGCGCTCGGCGATCCCCTCGTTTCCGAAGAGCACATCACTGCGTTCAACTGGGCGACGCCCCAGGAAATAGACGACATGATGGCGCTCGCCTTGCGCGTTAATGATTTCCTGTGCGGCCTTTTCGCAGGCGTCGGCATCAAGCTCGTCGACTTCAAGGTCGAGTTTGGCCGTCAATATGACGGCGATCTGATGCGTCTCATCCTCGCCGACGAAATCAGTCCGGACGGCTGCCGCCTGTGGGATATGGAAACAGGCGCGATCATGGATAAAGACCGTTTCCGCAAGGATCTCGGCGGCGTCACCGACGCCTATCGCGAAGTGGCCAAGCGGCTCGGCGTCCTGAAGGACAGCGGTCCCGGCGGCTCGGCCGGCCCTGTTCTGGTCGCCGACAACGAGAAGTAAGCGCGCTTTACAGAATCGTCATTGTTGCATCGCGCTTCCTTCACAGAACTGTAAGGCAACCGTCACGAATCCTTCATGAACCGCAATTATCCGGCCGCCGATCTGGTGAAGGCGGAACGGCATGCGGGGTCTTTCGGCATTGATTTCGGCGCTTTTCGCCGGATTCTGGATACAGGGCGCCGCCAACGCGCAGAGCACCAGCGGCGTTTCCGGTTCAGACGTGAACGCCGGCGAAGATCTTTTCGAATACCGCTTCTCATACTCTCCGGAAAATGACGGCGTTGATGAAGGGTTCTCGCATCGCTTCCATTACCAGCGAGGGTTTGATGAACGCTGGCGCGGCCGCGTCCTCCTGACGCTCGGAAAACACGGCGCCGACCCGTTGAAGGCCCAAACCGCCAGCGTCGAAATCCTTCATCAATTCAGGGAGGGCTCGGACGCCGGTGGGTGGAGGTCGGCAATCCGCGTCGACGGCAACATTCCGCTTGAAGACGGCCGCCCGGGCCGCGCCCGGATCGCTTGGCATAATTCCTATGAATTTGAGAACCATGTCGAAATGCGCGGCGTGTTGCTGTTCGGCCGCGAATTCGGCGACCTTGCAAAAAGCGGGGTGTCGATCGAAACGCGCGAAGAGATCACATACAAGCTGCCTTCAGGGGTGCGGATCGGCGCGCAGCTGTTCGACAATTACGGAAACACCGGACACTTCGGCGCCTTTGATCAGCAGAAGCACCAGCTCGGCCCGGTGATCAAGGGACGGATCGGACGTCACCTGAAATACGAATTATCGACCCTGTTCGGCGTTTCGAGCGCCGCGTCAGACGCGGATATTCGATTCTTTGTCAGTTACGCCCTCTAGTCCGCCGCGTCCGCCGGTCCGGCAAGCGCCTTGATGATATGGGTCCAGTGGTCGAGACCGGCGTAAAACGCTTCTGCGCGCAAGTTCTCGTTCATGCCGTGATAGTTCGGCTCATCGCCGTCGCGCAGGAACAATGATCCGATGGCGAACGTCGGGATTCCCGCCCGGCGGAAATGCAGTCCGTCGGTGCCTCCCGCCTCCATATAGGGAATAGCGACAGCGTCCGGATACCGCGTTCTGACTGCCGAGAGCGCCGCGGTCTCGATTTCCGGCGTCAGGACGGAAGCCGGGCTTTCAACCGGGTCATTCAGCGTTGTGAATTCGATCTCCGCATTATCGACGGCGCGCATGAGCGCTTCCTTGACATCGGCGACCGCGACGCCTGGAAATATCCGGCAATTGACGGTCGCGGTCGCGGCCTGCGGCAGCGCGTTCTCGGCGTGTCCGGCTTTCAGCATCGTTGCGACGCAGGTCGTCCGCAGGACCGAATTGATATGCGTCGATTTTGACAGCGTTTTAACAGCCTTTCGATCGCCGGGTTTTGCAATGAAGCGCCGTAGAGCCGCCGCCGTTTCGTCGTCGGCGCTCATCGCATCGATCTCGAAACTCTTCAGCGTAATGTCGTTCCACATTACCGGAAATTCGTACGCTTCGATCTTCTCCAAGGCTCTTGCAAGGTCGTAGATGGCGTTGTCGGCGCGCGGCTGGGAGGAATGGCCGCCCTTGTTCCTGACCGTCATTTCAAATGTCGCATAGGTTTTTTCCGCGGCCTGTATGTAATAAACGCCGGACTTTCCGTCCCCGGCTTCGAATCCGCCGCCCGCGTCGCTGTTCAGAGCGAATTCCGCCCCCTTGAGTTTTTCGGCGAGCGCCCGAGTCGTCAGCATGCCTGTTTCTTCATCGCCCGAAAATGCGATGACAAGATCGCGCGTTGGCATGAACCCCGCTTTTTTCAGGCGCACGAAGGTCTGCGTCAGATCAATAACGCCATATTTGTTGTCGACGAGTCCGCGCCCATAGAAAACACCGTTCTCCTCGGTCAACCGAAACGGATCATGGGTCCAGTCTTTCGGGTCCGCTTCGACGGCGTCCATGTGACCGAGGAAAAGAATCGGCGCCCGGCCCGAGGAGCCGTCGCCGCGATAGCGCACGACAAGACCGACGGAAGGTCCGGCCGGAACGATTTCGACATCCCTTGCGTCAAAGCCCGCCGACCGGAACTCGTTCGCCAGATATTCGGCGAAGTCGCGCGTCTCCCCATGCTGTTCCGTTGACTTGAATTCGACCGCTTTCTCGATCAACGACCGGGCATAGGCCTGTTCCTGCTCCGTCGCCGCGAGCGCCGGTACGGCGAAAACGAGCGCGGCTGCGCCGGCCGCAAAATCAAATCTCATGGTGACCCCTCCGGTGAATTCCGGCCCCCAGCGTAAAGACTGGCGAGGCGATTGGCAAAAGCCCAAAACACCTTGCCAGCGCTGATCTGACGCCCCCGATTCGAAGTGGGCATGTTGCAGCCGGGAATGCTTGCGGGTATGGCAGGCCCGCTGCACAAACCCCGATCCGTAAAGAGGCGCCCTCATGAAAGCCCGCATTACTGTCACCCTCAAGTCCGGCGTCCTCGATCCTCAGGGAAAGGCGATCGAAGGCGCGCTTTCGGGCCTTGGATTTTCCGGCGCGCATCATGTGCGGCAGGGCAAGATTATTGAAATGAAGCTCGATGAAACGGACGAAACGGCGGCGCGGGCCAAAGTCGAAGAAATGTGCAAAAAGCTCCTCGCCAATCCGGTGATGGAAAACTACGCAATCGAGTTGTCGGCATGATTCAATGAAAACCTCTGTTATCGTATTTCCGGCTTCAAACTGCGACCGGGACGCGGCCGTCGCGCTGGAACAGGCGACGGGCAAAGCGCCAGACATGGTCTGGCACGGCGATTCCGATCTTCCGCAAACGGATTTGATCGTTCTTCCCGGCGGTTTCTCCTATGGCGACTATCTGCGGTCAGGCGCGATGGCGGCGCGCTCGCCGATCATGCGCGCTGTCATCGAGAAGGCGCAGGCCGGAACGCCGGTCATCGGAATCTGCAACGGCTTTCAGATCCTGACCGAAGCCGGGCTTCTCCCCGGAGCGCTGATGCGCAACGCCGGCCTTGATTTCGTCTGCCGCACCGTCACGCTGCGCGTCGAAAACAATCAGTCGATGTTTTCTAGCGCCTTTGAAAAGGGCCAGGCGGTCAATTTCCCGGTTGCGCATCATGACGGCAATTTCTACGCAGACAAGGAAACGCTCGATAGGCTGGAAGCCGAAGGGCGCGTTGTTTTCCGCTATATCGACAATCCGAACGGTTCGGCGCGCGACATCGCCGGCATCGTCAATGACGCGGGGAACGTGCTCGGCATGATGCCGCATCCTGAGCGGGTCATCTCGCCGTTGCTCGGCGGCGTGGACGGCGCGGCTTTCTTCAAAGGCCTCGTCGAAGCCGTTTCCTAGCCGAACAGCGGCGGACGCCGGCCGCTCCACGGCGCTGCGGTTTCGAGTTCGAAAGCAAGCTCCAAAAGTGTTTTCTCATCGCCTGTGCGCGCGCCGAACATCGCGCCGATCGGCAGCCCGCTTTCTGAAAGCGACAGGGGCAGAGAAATAGCCGGCGCGCCGACGATATTGTATAGGCTCGTGAACTGAACATAGTTCAGCACGCGCGCAAGATGCTCCTCATAGGCGCGCTTGGGCGAAAGATAGCCGATCGCCGGGGGCGGAGACGCAACGACCGGCGAGAGCAGCACGTCGATCCCGTCAAGGATCGCTTCAAACTCGGGCGTCAGCGCCAGAAGCCGTTCGACAGCGCCGTCAAACTTCGCCTGTTCAGCCTCGAACAATTCGACAAGCCCCAACGTGAACGGTTCAAACGCAAGTCCGTTGCGCTTCAGATGCGTTTTCTGTTCCCAGAATGTGACCGCTGTCCATGCATATTTCGCCCAATAGAGCATGAAGGCTTCTTCGATGCCGGGCGCCACGCTGAGTGATACGTCGCTGACGCTGTGTCCGAGCGATTCGCAGACCCGCGCAGCGGCGCGTGTCGCTTCAACAACTTCGGGATCGATCGGCCGGCCGTACGGGCCCGCGGTCACGAGGCCGATTCGCAACCGCCGCTCGCCGGGATTTGTTACGAGCCCCACTTCGGGAAGTCCGCTGTCCGGATTGGCCGCCTCGAATGCGGCGATGACGGCCGCCGTATCGCGCACGGTCCTCGACTGGACGCCGTGCACTGAAATCGAGAAAGGTCCCGCCGTTTCAGGGCGCGCCTGCGGATGACGTCCGCGAGTGACCTTGAGCCCGACATTGCCGCAGCAGGAAGCGGGGATGCGAATCGATCCGCCGCCGTCTGAGGCGTGAGCCACGGGCACGACGCCGGCCGCGACGAGCGCCGCCGCGCCGCCGGAAGATCCGCCTGTTGAATGCTCGAGGTTCCACGGATTGCGGGTGGCGCCTGTGTTCAGCGGCTCCGTCGTCGCGGTAAGGCCGAACTCAGGCGTAGTCGACTTGCCGAGACTGACAACCCCGAGTTCGAGATAGGCGTCAATCAACGGCGTCGTTTCCGACCCCTTGTATCCGGGGAACGCGCGGCTCCCGAAGGCGGAGGGAACGCCCGGAAGATCGTCAAGATCCTTGATGAAGGTCGGAACGCCGGCCCATGGACCCTCCCTCGTATCCGCCGCCTCTCGCGCGGCGTTGAAAGTTTTAAAGGCGATCGCGTTGATTTTCTTGTCAATTCTCTGCGCGCGCTCAATCGCCGCGCCAACTGATTCGGCCGCCGACAATTCTCCAGACCTTATGCGTGAGGCGGTCTCAACCGCATCCAGTTCGGCGAGATCGTTGGATGTCCTCTGGTCTTCCCGCGCGCACGCAGCAGCCATCGTCAACAGCGCGGAAGCAGCGCCCCCCAGTTCCAGAAAATTTCTTCTCGACATCGACATGCAACCCGCCCTTTCGCCGCCTTCCGCTATCCTGCATCATTGATGCGCGCGCCGCCCGTATGGCGCAATGGCGGGACGCATATCGTTCAGGGAGAACTCGGATGGGGTTGTTGAAGACGACGGCTTGCGCAGCGGCGCTGGTGCTGGCGATTGGCGGCTGCGCCAGGAAAGAAGCGGCGCAGACCGAGCCCACGGCCGATACGGCCTACCAGGACGCGCTGATGACGCAATTGCTGGACGCCAGGCCGGGCGACGTCATCGAGATTCCGGAGGGCAGGTTTTCATTCGACCGCTCGCTCTCGCTCGCCGTCGACGGCGTCACCATTCGCGGACAGGGAATGGACAAGACAGTCCTTTCCTTCAAGGACCAGGTCGCCGGCGCCGAAGGTCTTCTCGTCACCGCGAGCGATTTCACGATCGAGGACCTCGCCATTGAAGATGCCAAGGGCGACGCGCTCAAAGTGAACGAAGGCGAGAACATCGTCATTCGCAGGGTCAGGACGGAATGGACGGCCGGTCCGAAAACGGAGAACGGCGCCTACGGAATCTACCCCGTTCAGACGAAGAACGTGCTGCTTGAGAGCAATGTGGCGATCGGCGCGTCCGACGCCGGCATTTATGTCGGCCAGTCGCGGAATGTCATCGTGCGCTACAATCGCGCGGAAAAAAACGTCGCCGGAATCGAGATTGAAAACACATTCGACGCGGACGTTTATGAAAACGTCGCGACGGACAATACGGGCGGCATTCTCGTGTTCAACATGCCGAATCTGTCGCAGCCCGGCGCGCGCACGCGTGTCTTCCGGAATCAGGCGGTGTCCAACAACCGCAAGAATTTCGGCCATCCGGGAACGCCGGTCGCGACCATTCCTGCGGGATCCGGTGTCGTCGTGAACTCGAACGATCAGGTTGAAATTTTCGACAACGACATCAAAGACAACAAGACCGCGAACATCATCATCGCTTCGGTGTTCTCGTCAGGCCTTTCAAAAGACGGGATGAACGCCGAATTCGACGGCTATCCCGAGGGCGTTTATGTTTACGGCAACCGCATGGGCGGCGGCGGCGGGAACCCGGACGGGCTCGACCTTCAGGCGCTGAAGATCGCAAAATTCGGACCGACAGGCGCGTTGCCCGACGTCCTCTGGGACGGCTTCGTCGACGAAAACAAGAAAGTAGACGGCTCCGTGCCGGCCGCGCTGCGCATCTGCGTCGATAATGACGGCGCCGACGTGATCAATGTCGATGCGCCGAACAGGTTCAAATCGCCTGACGTCGTGACGGAAAGCGTGCGCTGCGCGCTTGAAAAACTGCCCGCGGTCGCGCTCGCGAACGGACTTGGAGATTAATGCTTGCGCCTCTTCGTTGCGTCGCTGGCCCTTTTGATCGCTGCGTGTTCCCGCGATGCCGCCCCGCGAGCGCCGGTGTTCCACGAAGAAGGATATCCGGCGAGTCTCGGCGAATGGAATTTGATGTCGGCCGCGAACGGCGTTCTGACGCTTACGCCCGGCGCGAACCCATACGACCTCGCGACGCCGCTCTTCTCCGACTACGCCTTGAAGCTGCGCACGGTGACGATGCCGGAGGGAGCGGCGGCGGCCTATCGCGATGATGACGTCTTTGACTTTCCGGTCGGAACGATCATATCGAAAACCTTCTATTATCCGCTTGCGGGCGGTGAATGGACCGGCGATGTCGCCGTCGGGCCGGAACCTGTTGTCGTCAACGGCGCGATGCCTCTGAAGGGGGTGCGCCTCATCGAAACGCGACTCCTTGTTCATCGGGCGGAGGGTTGGGTTGCAATCCCTTATATATGGAACGACGAGCAGACCGAAGCGCTGCTCCATCGCACGGGCGCGACGAAGCCGATGACGCTGCATCGCAGAGACGGCCGGACGGAACCTTTCTCCTACGTTGTCCCAAACCAGAATCAGTGCGCGGGCTGTCACGCGACCAACAACACCACGCGCAAGCTGTCGCCGATCGGCCTCAAGGCGCGGCATCTGAACAAGGCGTCGACATTCGCCGCCGGCGTCAATCAGCTCGATCACTGGGCTGAGACGGGACTCCTAACCGGCGCTCCGGCGAGCGCGGCGACGCCGCGAAACGCCGACTGGTCCGATGCGGCCGCGAAACTCGATGCGCGGGCTCGCGCCTATCTCGACGCCAATTGCTCCCATTGCCATTCGGATGTCGGCCCCGCCGACACGTCGGGCCTCGACCTGCGGCCCGCCATTGCGTTCGGCCCGAAATACGGCGTCTGCAAGACGCCGGTTGCGGCGGGGGGCGGCTCCGGCGGCCGGCCATTCGACATCGTTCCGGGCGATCCCGGCCGGTCGATATTCGTCTATCGCCTGCAGACGACGAAGCCGGGCGACATGATGCCGGAACTCGGGCGCGCGACATCGCACGAGGAAGGCGTTTCGCTGATAGCGGAATGGATCGACGCGATGGACGGCGGATGCGGCTAATTCTTCGCAGAGCGCCACCGTCCCATCGCCATCAGCGGGAAATAGTGCCGGTATAGATTGTAATTGATCATGAACGCTCGGCTCAACTCCGGACCCTGCCTCAAGCGCTCCGTAAGCAGAGGATCGCCGAGCTTGATCGTCGCCCCGACGCCATAGCCGGGGAACCCTGTCCCCGTGTATTCCGCTTCCTCCCAGGTGCCGCCTTTCTGGCGTTCAATGAGAAACGCCAGGCCGCGTTCGATCGCGTCTTTATCCTGCCGGCGGCCTGCCGCGATCAATCCCATCAACGCCCAGGCCGTCTGCGACGCGGTCGCCTTTCCACGGCCCGCCATTTCCGGATCCATGTAGGAAGCGCAGGATTCCCCCCAGCCGCCGTTTTCCTGCTGACGGGTCAAAAGCCAGTCGGCGGCTCTCGAAACATAGGGTTTTGTCATATCTTCGCCGATCGCCGCCAGCGCCGGCAGGACGGCGCCCGTGCCGTAAATGTAATTGACGCCCCAGCGGCCGAACCACGAGCCGTCGGGTTCCTGTTCGCGCCTCAGGTAATCGAGCGCGCGGACCATCGACGGGTGGCTCATCCCGAGCCCGAGCTTGCCGAACGCTTCGACGATATGGGCGGTGACGTCGACGGAAGGCGGGTCCAGCGCCTCGCCGAAATCGCAGAACGGGATCTTTGTCAGGAACTTCTTGTCGTTGTCCTTGTCGAAAGCGCCCCATCCGCCGTTTTCGCACTGCATGCCGATGAGCCAGTTGACGCCGAGGTGAATGGCGCTCTCGATCCCCTTCGCCTTCCATTTCGGATCGCCCCGGAACTGCGACAGCGCAATCAGCGCCACCGCCGTATCATCCGTATCAGGATAGAAATAGTTCTTGTACTCGAACGCCCATCCGCCGGGCGCGAGTTTCGGAAGCTTCTGGCTCCAGTCGCCCCTCCGCAAAACCTGCTGGGCGAGAACCCAGTCAATCGCCTTTTCGACCTCTTCCGGATAGTCGCCGTTCAAATGGCAGTCGTCGAACGCGAGCAGCGTCAGGATGGTGTCCCAGACCGGCGAGGTCGACGCCTGGATCCAGGTCGCGTCGCCGACATCGACGCGCCATCGCGGGTCATCGAGCGCGGCGAGCGCCTTGGCGACGACGGGATGATCGACCGCATAGCCTTCATTGAACAGCGCCATCGTCGAATAGATCCACGGCGGCTGGATGCCGCCCCACACGCCGTCTGCGTCCTGATGTTGTATGATCCACTCAAGCGCGCGCTTGACCGATCCGTTGCGGCCGAAGGAAAGCCCCATCGCCTCCGCCAGGGTCTGTCCGCGATGCAGGATCACGTCGACCGTGCGGAAGAATTTGTC
>CALKYG010000262.1 GCA_938003575.1 uncultured Alphaproteobacteria bacterium | reverse complement strand
CGCCGCCGACCGGCGGGATAGTAATGCCGTAAAGACAGGTGCCGGCCGGCGGCGTCTTCTGGAAGCTCCAGTCAGTGTGCCACGCCTCGGCGAAGATCGGCCCCGTTTCGGATGCGGCGCGCGCGACGGCGATGATGTGCTTTCTTCCGGGTATCGGCGCGATGAAAGGATCGTCGCCGAACGGGCCGAAATAGCGGGTGAAGCGCTCAAGATCGTCGTCGCTCATTTTCTGCTCCGGAAAGGCGAGAACCAAATGGTCGAGCCACGCGGCGCGCATGTCCGCGACGGCGCTGTCGGAGAGCGGCTTCGAAAGGTCGAGACCCCGGACGCTTGCGCCGCAAGCCTCGCCGGACGGGGTGATGTCGAGCGCCATAAATCCTCCCGCGCCTTCTTTACCATTCGAGACGGGCGCAGTATCGCCCCCGATGCAGCTTGTCTGATGCGGGCCCGGATGCCGGACATACTCCTTGTCGACGCGACTTTCGACCTTATCGACGCGGCGCGCCGCGACGCCGACCGGCTGTCCCGGCTTTTGACCGCGGGGATCGCTGACGGCTGGCTCGACTTTCCAGAAGCGCTTGAGGCGATGGAAGCCGACTATGCGAAGTCGCCGGGGCCGCGCGAATGGGGAACGCTTTTCTTCCTGCTCGACACTCCGCGCACGCTCGTCGGCTGGGGCGGCTACAAGGGCGCGCCGCAAGAGGGCGCCGTCGAGATCGGCTATGCGATCGCGCCCGGCGAACGCGGCAAGGGGATCGCGACCGCCGCGGCGGAGGCGATGATAAAACGCGCTTTTGCGGCGCCCGGAATTTCCGCCGTCACGGCGCACACGCTCGCCGAGACGAACGCGTCGACGTCAGTGCTCAGGAAATGCGGCTTTGAGAAAGTCGCCGAGTTCGTCGATCCGGAAGACGGCCCGGTGTGGGGCTGGCGCCTTGGCAGGCGCCCCTAAAGGATCGCCGCGTCGAGATCGACTTTGGCGACGTCATAGCCGCGCTTCAGATCGGCGACATGTTTCGCCATCCAGTCGGCGGCGAGATCGGGGTTGCGCGCCTCGAACGCCTCGATGAGTTTTTTCTGCGCATTGAGGATGCGGTCTTTTGCTCTCGGCGCCTTGGCGATCACCTGGCGCAGGCTTTCGCCGATCATCAGGTTCAGGGATTGCAGCATCGCCAGCATGACCCGGTTGTCGAGGCCCTTGGCGATCAGCTGGAAAAACTCGACCGCGCCCGCGACCGTCGCCTCGTGATCGCCGTCGCGCGCGGACGTAAGGCTGTCGCCGGCTTTTTTCATCTCGGCGATATCGGCTTTGGTCAGCCGCTTCGCCGCAAGACGCGCGGCCTCAGGATAAAGCGTCGCCAGCGCATCGAAGACTTCCGAAAAAGTGACGCCGCCGAGCGCGAAGCTCTTCGACGCCGCCGCCGCGATATCGGCCGCGGCGGGGCGCTTGATGAAAAACTTCTTGGCGGGACCGCGCACGATAAGGCCGGTCTGCTCCAGCAGCCGCAATCCTTCGCGCACGGTTGAGCGGGTGACGCCGAACTGCGCGCACAACTCCCCTTCGGTCGGCAGATGCGCGCCGTCCTTCAAGGAGCCGTCGCTGATCTTTTCCTCGATGGCGCGAAACACCTTCAAATAGGCGGGAGCGCGCTCGATCGGCTGAAACGCTCTGGTCATCACGCGCTCGCCTCGAACAGCTGGCGGCCGATCAGCATGCGGCGGATTTCCGACGTGCCGGCGCCGATTTCGTAGAGCTTGGCGTCGCGCAGGATGCGGCCCGTCGGGTATTCGTTGATGTAACCGTTGCCGCCGAGAAGCTGGATCGCGTCGAGCGCCACCTGCGTCGCCTTTTCCGCGGCGTAAAGTATGCACCCGGCCGCATCCTGGCGCGTCGTCTCCTTGCGGTCGCAAGCGCGCGCGACCGCGTAGACATAGGCCTTGCAGGCGTTCATCGTCGTATACATGTCGGCGATCTTTCCCTGAACGAGCTGAAACTCGCCGATTGATTTGCCGAACTGCTTGCGGTCGTGAATGTACGGCATGACGACATCCATCGCCGCCTGCATCAATCCGGTGCATCCGCCCGCGAGCACGGTGCGTTCATAATCGAGCCCGCTCATCAGGATGCGGACGCCGTCGCCCTCCGAGCCGACGAGATTCTCCTCCGGCACTTCGCAATCCTCGAACACAAGCTCGCCGGTGTCGGAGCCGCGCATGCCGAGCTTGTCGAGTTTTTGCGCCGTCGAAAAACCTTTGAATCCCTTCTCGATCAGAAAGGCCGAAATGCCGCGCGAGCCCTTGTCAGGCGCAGTCTTGGCGTAAACGACGACGACATCCGCCGCCGGCCCGTTGGTGATCCACATCTTGCTGCCGTTGAGGATGTAGCGGTCGCCTTTCTTATCCGCCCTGAGCTTCATCGAGACGACATCGGAACCGGCGCCGGGTTCGGACATCGCGAGCGCGCCGAGATGTTCGCCGGAAACGAGCTTTGGCAGATAGCGCGCCTTCTGCTCTTTCGAGGCGTTGAGATTGATCTGGTTGACGCAGAGATTGGAGTGCGCGCCATAGGAAAGCCCGACCGAACCGCTCCCGCGGGAAATTTCCTCCATCGCGACGACATGGGCGACATAGCCGAGGCCCGCCCCGCCGAATTCCTCATCCGCCGTGATGCCGAGAAGGCCCAATCGCCCAAGCTCCGGCCACAGATCGCGCGGAAACTCGTTTTTCGCATCGATCTCGGCCGCGCGGGGGGCGAGCCGGTCATCGACCCAGCGCGCGACCATCTCGCGCATTTCCTCAACCTCATGAGGCAGGCCGAAATTGAGATGGGGAATGTTGCGGGCCATTGGGGGCGCTCCTTTTTTCGATGCGGTCTTGACCGTCGGCGGACCATTATCACATATTGCTATTGTCGGACAACCAGATTATGAAGGGCCGACAGACGGGCGCCGCGGAGGACGGGATGGGGCGGATCATTTCTCAGATCGACACGGGGTCGGAGAGCTTCGCCGCCAATGCGCGGGCGATGGAAGAGCTCGTCGCCGATCTCAAAGCCAATACCGCAAGAGTCGCCGAAGGCGGGGGGGCGCGTTACGCCGACCGCCACAAGGAGCGCGGCAAGCTGCTGGCGCGCGAGCGCATTGAACGCCTTGTCGATCCCGGCGCGCCGTTTCTCGAGCTTGGCGGTTTCGCGGCGTGGGAGATGTATTCAGGCGACGTCAACGGCGCCGGGATCGTCACCGGGATTGCGCGCATCGCCGGCGTCGAATGCATGATCGTCGCCAACGACCCGACCGTCAAAGGCGGCACCTATCACCCGATGACGGTGAAAAAGCATCTGCGCGCGCAGGAAATCGCGGCGGAAAACCGCCTGCCCTGCATCTATCTCGTCGAATCGGGCGGCGCGTTCCTGCCGATGCAGGATGAGGTTTTTCCGGACAAGGACGATTTCGGCCGCATCTTCTACAATCAGGCCAATCTGTCGGCGGCGGGCATTCCGCAGATCGCCGTCGTGCACGGGTCGTGCACCGCCGGCGGCGCCTATGTGCCGGCGATGTCTGACGAGGCGATCATCGTCCGGCGGCAGGGAACGATTTTTCTCGGCGGTCCGCCGCTCGTCAAAGCCGCGACCGGAGAGATTGTCTCAGCGGAGGATTTGGGCGGCGGCGACGTGCACACGCGCGAATCGGGCGTCGCAGACCATCTCGCCGAAGATGACGACCACGCCTTGGGCCTCGCGCGCCAGATCGTCTCGCGATTGAACTGGGTGAAGCAGGGATCGCTTGTCGTCGCCGATCCCGTCCCGCCCGCCTATGACCCGAGGGAAATCTACGGCGTCGTCGAGCGCGACATCAGAAAGCCCTATGACGCGCGAGAAATCATCGCGCGTCTTGTCGACGGCTCCGTCTTCGACGAGTTCAAGCCGCTTTACGGATCGACGCTTGTCGCCGGTTTTGCGCATATCCACGGCTTTCCGGTCGGCATCCTCGCCAATAACGGCATTCTCTTTTCGCAATCGGCGCTGAAGGGCGCCCATTTCATAGAGCTTTGCTGCCAGCGGAAGATTCCGCTCGTCTTCTTGCAGAACATCACCGGTTTCATGGTCGGCAAGTCGGCGGAAGCGGGCGGCATCGCCAAGGACGGCGCAAAACTCGTCACCGCTGTCGCAACCGCGCGCGTGCCGAAATTCACGATTGTCGTCGGCGGCTCCTACGGCGCCGGCAATTACGGCATGTGCGGGCGCGCCTATTCCCCGCGTTTTCTTTTCATGTGGCCGAACGCGCGCATCTCCGTCATGGGCGGCGAGCAGGCGGCGAGCGTGCTCGCGACCGTCCGCCGCGAGGGACTGCGCAAGGGCGAGGAATGGAGCCTTGAGGCGGAGGAAGAATTCAAGAACGGCATCCGCGCCGATTACGACCGGCAAGGGTCGCCTTATTATTCCTCCGCGCGCGGCTGGGACGACGGGATCATCGACCCGGCGCAGACGCGCGACATATTGGGGCTGTGCATTTCGGCGAGCCTCAACGCACCGGTCGAGGCGACGCGGTTTGGCGTCTTCAGGATGTAAGGAAAAGACATGACCTACCAGCACCTCACCCTTTCGATAGACCAGCGTGGGCTGGCGCGCGTGACGCTCAACCGCCCTGAGGTGAAGAACGCCTTCAACGAGCAACTGATCGCCGACATCACCGCGGCGATGACCGCGCTGTCGAATAACGCAAATGTCCGCATCGTCGTCTTGCAGGGCGCGGGCGACGCATTCTCCGCGGGCGCCGATCTTTCCTGGATGAAGCGCGCCTCGGAATTCTCGGCGGAAGAAAATCTCGGCGACGCGCGC
>CALKYG010000261.1 GCA_938003575.1 uncultured Alphaproteobacteria bacterium | reverse complement strand
TCAGGGTTCGTCACCGCCTGCCGCTTCGCCGGCTGGCCGACGATCCGCTCCCCGTCGCCCGTGAAGGCGACGACCGAGGGGGTCGTGCGCGCGCCCTCGGCGTTCTCAATGACTTTAGGCTGCTTGCCTTCCATGACCGCGACGCAGGAATTCGTCGTGCCGAGGTCGATCCCGATAACCTTTGCCATTCAACAGTCTCCTTGCAGCAGGCGGAACTCTGAACGGGCCTTCATGGAGACCGGCTCGCCGCCGCCCCTCCGCCAAGCGCCCTTTTTGAACCGCCCCTGATTTCACTTTCGTTGAGGGACCGGGACGCATTGTTCCGGTCCGGTTCGGGCGGGATATAGGCAGCGCCATCGGGCGCTGCAACCCGCGCAGGGCGGGCGATCGGGGAGAAAATTGGGGCTGATCGGTCGGAGCCTGTCGTGGGCCGACGTCAGCCCTTCGGACAGGCCGCGCCGATCGAGGCGTAAGTCGGCGGGTAGCGGTCTGCGCTCATGAGCCAGCCGACTTCGTCCTCGTCATAGCGGTTGACATATTGCCAGACGACGTCGCCGTCCGGCGTCACTTCAAATGCGCGTCCGGCGTCCGTCTCCGTAATGAGGATGTTGCCGTTGTCGAGAACCTGATGCTTGCCGCGTCGCGGCGTGTAGAATTTGTTTCGCGAATCCGTTTGATAGAGCGTTGCGTAGGAAAAGCTGTCAGGGCGGATTGCAGTGATACGGCTGCCGCCCCTGTCGCCGATCCAGTTGTTCCGTTCCGATGCGATCGCGCTGCCGCGGTTGTCGAATATGGTGATCGTTCCGTCGGCGCGGAAATCCGGGTCATGCTGGAACTGGCTGGCTCCGACACGCATCCACTTGACCTCATGTGACTTGCGGTCGATCAAAAAAACCGCGTTGCGCTGCCGAGTGCTGACAAGGATGTCGCCGGGCTCAAACATCGGGAACGCCGCCGCCATCGACGTGTCGAGGATTTCAACGTCATTGACGTGGAGAACATCTTGCGTCCGCGAGAATTCGCCCGAGACAAGGCCCTCCACGCCGCTTTTGACGAAGGCGTCGATGAGGTCGACCGTTTCGAGGAGTTCGCCTGTCTTTGGATCGAATCTCGCGATGCGGTCGATGCTGAACGGCGCCGGGAAAATTCTTTTGTCGGCATAAGTCTGCTGGACGATTGGCGTCCAGACAAATCCGTTCTCGTCGACGTCTATGGAATGGTGCGAGCCGCCGGCGTTCCGCCAGATAACCTTGCCGCAGGAGTCGACGCGCAATATCCCTTTCTGATCGAGATTTACGAGAATGTCGCCGTTTTCATAGAGATGCGCGCCGTGAATGAGCGCTTCAAACGGATAGAGCTTGTCTTTTTTCTCCGCAAAGAAATCGATCGGCCACTCGTGAAGAAGCTCGCCGTTCTGATCAACGAGACGCGCAGTAAGGCGATCGCCGAAAAGGCCGGTCATGAAGGTGACGCCGGGCTGCATCCGCGCAGGATCCGCCGCGGGAGATAACGAAAGATCAGGCCGCAGCGGTTCGACATGTTCATCGGGTTTCAGGCCGAACACTGCGCGCCAATGCGTCGCCATAAGGCCGACGGTCGCCGCGGATATCTGCAAGGTATCTCGCACCGGCGCCCATAAAGCTCCCGCAAGCATGCTGGCCAGCAGCGAGATCTCGATAGCGCAGACGATGGCGATCTTTCTCGCGGCGGTCATCGATTTGTCGTTCATGCGCACCCCGGAAAGCCGATGCAGACGCCGCCCGGGGCGCGAATTCCGGCCTTCGCCGTTTCTAGAATTCCGGCGTTGCGATTGGGTTAAGGGTGATTGCGTCGCCTAATAGAGATCGCGCGCAACGCGAAAGCCGATGTCGGCGCGACGGGCGTCGACCGGCGCCGACACGCGTGTGGCCGCCGATATCGCCTCTGCGGGCGTATTATAGGCGCCGCCCTTGATAATCCGCTGACCGCAGGGGTCGCCGCCGTCTGCGGCGACTCCGCAAGCCAGCGTCCACTCCCAGGCGTTGCCGGCGGCGTCGTAGAGACCGAACGCATTTGGCGGAAACCCTCCAGACGCCTGAAGCCGCCGGCCGGCGCCGCCGTCGACCGAAAGATTGGCCAGCTGAGGACTGACGGGCCGGTCGGTTACGCCTGAAGCGTAATTCCATTCCGTTTCGCTCGGCAATCTGTAGGGGCGGCCCGTGCGTTGTGAAAGCCACGCCGTGAACTTGAGCGCATCTGCATAGGAAACGCGGGTGACCGGAAGATTATCGCCGCCCGCAGCGTCAACCGCCGGACACGCGCCCGCCGCGACGCAGGCCCGCCACTGCTTGTTCGTCACCTCTCGAACGCCGATCGCGAAACTCTTGATTGCGTCGGCGTCGGACCGAATCTCGGCCATGTCCGGGCAATCGACGCAATCGCGAAGATAAAGTCCGACGGCGGACGCTTCTTCAGCCGCCGGCTGTTGCGACAATGAGGGGGATTGAGCTGTCGCATCCCAGGCGAGACCGGCGATCAGGTCGCCGTCGACGACGTCCGCCCGTTCGCCGGCCTCGTCGGCGGCGTCATCCAACGCCGCTGTCTCAGCTTTGGCTTCAGCTTCGTTAAGCGGCGGCGCCGGGGGAGCCGCTTCTTCCGCAAGAACTGATTCCGCGAGCATTGGAACGGCCGCGCCGCCGTCGCGAAGATTTTGAGGCGCAAGGGCGTCCGGCGGCGGAAACTCCGCATCGCCCTCGCCGAACGGCGCGCCCTCGCCGCCGGACTCAAACGCCGGTTCTTCGACCAGCGCCTGCTCCGCAACGTCGCGCGCTCGCTCGTCGGCGAACTCGGACGTCTCATCCGTAGGCTGATTTTCCGGCTCGACGAACGCGATAATCGGCGCGGCGGAAGGTCCAATCCGGTCTTCCGCTTGGCGGCCGGCCATGATAACGGCGGCGCCGGCGACGCTGAGAACGGCGACGCTGGCCAGAATTGCGGTGAAGGGAATTCGCGGGCCGGGCCTTGGATCAAAATGAATGGTTTTCGGTTCAGCAAAGAGGTCCTCGAGATCCGTTTCGGACGCCGCCTGGCGCTCAACGCCCCGCGGCTCCGGGCCGAACGCGGTATTCGCGGCGGGCGTCGCGGCGGTGAAAGCGGGCTCCGGTTTCAATTCGACATCGCGGCGGACCGCAAGATCCACTTCATCGAGGACGAAACGCCAGCGCGGATCCCGCACGTCGCCGGACCACCCGGAAAGATCCATCGGCCAGAGATGCTCAAAACTCGCAGGCGGCGGGGACTTTCCGAGCGCCACGGGAATGAGAATCCGTCGGGCGAGCGCGGCGCGAGCGATCGCCAGGATTTCGCGCGACGCAACGGCTCCCTTCGACCAGATTACCACCACCGCATTCGCCGCTTCATCGGCGGCGGCGGTTTCGTAGCCGCCAGACGCGAACGCGGCCGCAAGCCTTTCGGCGAAACCGGCGTTTTCGGGTGCGAAAAGAAACCTGATCCTGCTCATTGACTAGGAAAGAGTCCGCAACGCCAGCCATCCCCACGAGCGGCTCGACGCGGTTGTTGTTCGCCGATTGCCACCATAGCCGCAAGGCGAATCCGCCAGCCGCAGCTTAACCTTTCGCATGATTGCGTTCTTGATATGTTCCTGCAATTCGGGCAAGGTCCGGTCGCGGGGCGGGGAGGATGCCAATGGTCGCACAACTTAGGACGTTCGCCTTTCACGGCGTCGAGGCGAGGCCGGTCACGGTGCAGGTCCAGCTTTCGGGCGGCGCCAATCATTTTGCGATCGTCGGCCTTCCCGACAAATCGATTTCCGAAGCGCGGGAGCGCGTTCATTCAGCACTGTGCGCGATCGGGCTTGGCCTGCCGCCGAAGCGCGTAACCGTCAATCTGGCGCCCGCGGATCTGCCGAAAGAGGGCGGTCATTTTGATCTCGCCATCGCGCTCGGGCTGCTTATCGAGATGGGAGCCTGTCCGCGGGATGCGGCTGACGGCTTCGCCGTTATCGGCGAACTCGGACTTGACGGTTCGGTCGCGCCGGTCGCGGGTGCGCTGCCCGCCGCCATTGCGGCCAACGCCTCTGGGCTCGGGCTTATCTGTCCCGCAGGCTGCGGCGCTGAAGCGGCGTGGGCCGGCGCGGACATTCCGATCATCGCGCCGAACAGTCTCATCCAGCTGGTCAACCACTTCAAAGGAACACAAGTCCTTTCGCCGCCGTCGCCCGGCGCCGTCGAAACAGCGCCCGCTTCGCCAGACCTCAAAGACGTCAAAGGCCAGGAAACCGCAAAGCGCGCGCTGGAGGCGGCGGCGGCGGGCGGGCATAATCTCCTCATGGTGGGTCCGCCCGGCGCCGGAAAGTCGATGCTGGCGAAACGCCTGCCCGGCCTGCTCCCTCAGCTGACCCCCGAAGAGATGCTCGAAATCTCGATGGTTCAGTCGATGGCGGGTCTGCTGGAAGGCGGAAGACTGACGCGCGCGCGCCCCTTCCGCGCGCCACATCATTCCGCATCAATGGCCGCGATGGTCGGCGGCGGCATGCGAGCAAAACCAGGCGAGGCCTCGCTCGCGCATTTCGGGGTTCTGTTTCTCGACGAGTTGCCCGAATTCGCGCCGCAAGTGCTCGACAGCCTGCGCCAGCCGATGGAGACAGGCGATGTCCTTATTGCGCGGGCGAACTATCACGTGCGGTATCCAGCGCGCTTTCAGCTGGTCGCGGCGATGAACCCGTGCAGGTGCGGCTACGGCAAAGCGAGCGGCCGCGCTTGCGGCCGGGGACCGAATTGCGAGGTCTCATATCAGACAAGGGTGTCGGGGCCGATGCTCGACCGCATGGACATTGCA
>CALKYG010000260.1 GCA_938003575.1 uncultured Alphaproteobacteria bacterium | reverse complement strand
TTGGCGATGCGCGAGCCGCAGGCGCCGCAGAGCCAGCCGAAGCGCTTATTGCCGCTGTCGGCATTCCACTCGATTCGCGCCGGCGTTCCCTTGACGAATTTGAGCGCGGCTTCCGGCACGGTCGCGGAAACCGTGAAGGCGCTGCCCGTGATCTTCTGGCAGTTCGCGCAGTGGCAATTATAGATCATCAGCGGCGCGGCGGAGAGTTCATAGCGCAAGGCGCCGCACGCGCATCCGCCCTTTTGCGGCAGCGAAACCTTCGTCATTCCCATCTCCCTGTTTGCGGCCCGTCGCAGCGCAGCCTATCATCCATCGCCAGGAACAGGGATGACGAGAATGATGAAAACCGCACCAGCGGCGGCCGGCGCGATGATTGCGCTCGCCTCATGCGGCGCCGCGCCCGCGGCGGATCGGCAGAGCCTCGACCCCGTCGCCGTCGCGCCGCAGATTTACGAGCGCAAACTGGAGAATGACTTCGTCCGGGTGATCCAGACGACGGCGCGGCCCGGCGAATTCACGCCGATGCATTCGCATCCCGGGCGCGTCGCGGTGTTCCTGAACGACTGCGTCGACCGCCGCACGAATGACAAGGGCGAGACGGTCGAGCGCAAATTCGCCGCCGGCGACGCCGTCTGGGCGCCCGCCGAAACGCACGGCGATTTCAATTACGCATTCGTCGGGGAATGCCGCATCATCGAGGTCGAGGTGAAGGCGGCGGGATAAAAGGCGCGGGCTTCCGGAAATCCGCCTTCCGGCTCAGGCGGCCGAATAATCGACGATGCCGGCGCCTTCGGTGCGCCCTTGCGGGGATTTCAGCCACGCCTCGCAGCACGCCTTGGCGAGCGTCCGGACGCGCAGGATGTAGCTCTGCCTCTCGGCGACGGAGATGACGCCGCGCGCATCGAGCAGATTGAACAGATGCGAGGCCTTGACGCACTGGTCATAGGCGGGAAGCGCATAGGATTTTCCCGCCTTTTCGCCGGCGTCGATGATTGCAAGACAGGCCGTTTCCGCCTCGCGAAACTGGTCGAGGAGCACGCCTGTGTTCGCCAGCTCGAAATTATAGGCGGAAAACTCGACCTCCTGCTGGTGGAATACATCGCCGTAGGTGAAAGGCGTTCCGTCCGGTTTCTTGCCGCCATAGACGAGATCGAAGCCGTTATCGACGCCCTGAATGTACATCGCGAGGCGCTCAAGCCCGTAGGTGATCTCGCCCGTCACCGGCTTGCAGTCAAAGCCGCCGACCTGCTGGAAGTAGGTGAACTGCGTCACTTCCATGCCGTCGCACCAGACCTCCCAGCCGAGGCCCCAGGCGCCCAGGGTCGGGCTCTCCCAATCGTCCTCGACGAACCTTATGTCGTGTACGGAGCGATCAACCCCGATCGCGTCGAGCGAGCCGAGATAAAGCTCCTGAATGTTGTCGGGCGACGGCTTTAGGACAACCTGGAACTGGTAATAGTGCTGGAAGCGGTTCGGGTTCGCGCCGTAGCGCCCGTCGGTCGGGCGCCGGCACGGCTGGACATAGGCCGCGTTCCACGGCTTCGGCCCAAGGCTTCGCAGCGTCGTCGCCGGGTGAAACGTGCCCGCCCCCATCTCCAAGTCATAGGGCTGCAGGATGACGCAGCCCTTCTCCGCCCAGTAGGTCTGGAGCGTCAGGATGAGACCCTGAAAGGAGAGCGGTTTTCCGGCGGCTGTCATGGGGCGGCTTTTGCGTGAGGTGGGCGCCACCGTCAAGCCTGAATGTTCAAATCAGTTTTTAGCCAGAAACCTCAAAAGGCGCTTGCGCAGTTTTTTGGAATCGTTGACTTCACATTCCCAGACTATGAGCGCGTCCCAACCGTCTTTCTTCAGTGTTCGTAAATTTCGTTTGTCGCGCTCAACA
>CALKYG010000259.1 GCA_938003575.1 uncultured Alphaproteobacteria bacterium | reverse complement strand
GCGTCACTAGCCATTCTTTCATCTTCCTTTCGATTTTCTGTTCGCTCGAAAGAAGAAAATTCTTTGCGACCTGCTGAGTGATTGTCGAGCCGCCTTCGAGACGACGACCGCGAATCAGATTGCCTATGTTCGAGAATTGAGCCCTGATTATCCCTTTGAAATCCAAACCCTTATGTTCGTAAAAGTTTTTGTCTTCCGCGGAGATGAAGGCGTCAGTCACCAGCGGTGGCATTGCTTCAAACGGCACATACAAGCGTCGTTCGCGGGCGAACTCCGCTACTAACGATCCATCGTTGCCGTAGACTCGAGTCGTGACCGGCGGCTCGTATTTCTCGAGCACGTCATACTCCGGCAGGTCCTGGCTGAGACTAAAGAGATAAACCGCAAAAGCGCCGACGGCCACAAGCGACAAAAGAAATCCGCCGGCGATAACCCCGCCGATTATCTTTACCGGCAGCGGCAGCCTGTAGAGGCTCCTTGCGATAGAACGCCGGGGCGCGACCAATTCACCGGAGCCGCTATCGGTTTCACTGGGGTATTCAGACATTGTCACTCGCTCAATTGACGCCACTCATTTCACTCGCACAGCCGACTTGTACAGCGCCGACGACGGCGACCGCCCCGCCCCATTATCCTTACTCGATCAGCCCTTTTGGAATCGAGCCTTAGCGGGTCATCGTCGACACATTGCTGGCGTGCTTTTCCATGCCACGCTGCTGAAAATACGCGTCGATAGCTGCGGCGGCCGCGGCCATGGTGCGCATTCGCCAGACCGGCGATTGAAGGTTGGATTCGTCTCGCTTGTTCGAAATAAACGCCAACTCTAGCAAAACCGCCGGTACGTCAGGCGCCAGCAACACCTTGAAATTGCCTCGTCGATGCGTGTTATTCAAGAGAGGCGTCGCCCCTGACATTTTGTCGATCAGAAGTTCAGCAAACCTGTCGGACGCATTGGCCGTATCACGTTGGGCCAACCCGTATAAGATACCGCCAAGCTCCTTGCCGGATTCAGCTATGTCGAGATCGTGTACGACATAGTTGCCTTTGGCTAACGCCTCGCGCGCCGAACGTTCTGTTCCCTCGTCTGAAAGAGTGTAGACCGATCCGCCCCGGACCTTGGGGTCAGTGTGCGCATCCGCGTGCAAAGAGATGAAAAGCCCCGCTTTTGCGTCCCGAGCAATCCGGGATCGTTCCTCGTGCGCAAGCCGAACGTCTTTTGACCTTGTCAGAACGACTTCATAACGTCCTGTTTTCCTTAGAATTTCCGCTAAAGTCAAAGCCGCGGAAAGGGTCACTTCGCTTTCCTTGACGCCAGTTGGGCCGCCGGCTCCGGGATCGGAACCCCCATGCCCGGCGTCGATCACGATTACCGGCCGGAGCGAAGCCAGTCTTGGCGTCGTCTCAGTAATGGGATCGTTAGCCTCCAAGCGTTCGGACGCGAGCGACGGCGCGGAGGCTGCTGGTGTCGACGCTGAAGGCGGCGCTACAGAGGCAATGACGTCGGCGATATCCTGAAATTTCCTCGCAGGGAGGCTTGCCGCCATCTGACCCGGGGCAGACCGCTCGATATCGACCACAAGGCGATGGTTCGTGTTGCTGGAACTTGGAGGAATTACAAAGGCTTGCTTGAGTCTGGCGCTTCCCGACAATGAAAAGGCCACATGCAGCCGTCCAATTGTGACTGGCATAGCGGCGTAGGAACGGAATTGCCCGGCTCCCGGGCCGGCCGGCGCTACGCGTGACGCCAAGCTGGCGTCCGCGAAAACGATCGTCAGACGAGTTTCGTCTTTGGGGTCGACGATAAAATCGAAATTCGGTGCGCCGTCCAGGTCGAATACGAGCCGGGTCTCACTGGCAGAGGTGACCCCAAAGCGGACGCTCTTGATTTCCGCCGCCTCTGCAGGCCGTCCTCCGAGCAAGAACGCGGCGATAATGCCGGCAAACCATAACGCCTTGTTTTTATTGTATAAAATATACATCGTCGCCTTCTGCATGTCGGAGCGCCTCAGACACGCTGATCCTTCCGGCTCCTTCGTTAACGCTCAGTTACAGCCAATTCCACACAATATCCCAACCTGAGTCGCCGTTAACCGATGCTTTTCTTTTTGAACATGCTAATGCATTGTCGATTAACGTGATTTGCACGCGCCAGGTCCGGCGCCCATATCACGGGAGAAATTCAGTTTGCGGGCACGCTCGCAAAGTTGGAGCTGCGAGGACAGGCTGCCAGAATCGGCCAACCTTCGCAAAGGCGGAACGCCCAAACCGGGCGCGAGGTCGAAAAGGCGCGCGAAAGATGATCTTTTGTCGCTGCCTGTCGGATTTCTGGCGCGAATGCGCTCGGAAATAAAAGGGTCGCCGCGCCTATCGGTTGCGGCAAAAACGGAAACATGAACGGCATGAAAGTGAAACTGGCGATTTGCGGTTCGAACGCCCCCCTCGGGCGAACCCGCTGCGCTTCGGCTTCAGCTTTGGTGCCCCATAACCAAGGCGGCCGCCCGGGTCGATCCCCGCGCCGCAGAGTGATTTATAATGACAAAAACCATGCTTATCGACGCGGCGAACTCCGAGGAGATCCGCGTCTGCGTCCTTCAGAACGGCAAAGTCGAGGACTTTGATTTCGAATCGGCTTCACGCAAGCCGGTTCGCGGCAACATCTATCTTGCACGCGTGACACGGGTAGAACCGTCCCTCCAAGCGGCTTTCGTCGAGTTTGGAGGGAATCGTCACGGATTTCTCGCTTTCAACGAGATCCATCCCGATTACTATCAGGTGCCGATCTCCGATCGCCGCGTTTTGCAGCAAGCGGAGGCGGAGGAAGCGGCCATCGCCGCGGCCCTAAACCTTTCTGAAGGCGGCGACGATGACCGCGATCTCGATGAGATCGCCGCGGATGTCGCAGCGGAAAACGCCAGAAACGCCGGGGATCACGCAGATCGAGCCGCCTCGTCTTCGAGCGAAGCGGTCGATGATACTCATTCCGAGCATTCAGAACGATCGACATTTGCGGAATCTGCAATTTCCGAAGGAGGGACAAGCTCCGACGATCCAGAACCTGAGGCCGAGGAAGGCTACCCCGAAATAATGGATGCCGAGCCGGGGGACGCCGCAAACGCAGGGTCGAGCGACCATGAAGAGGCGATTTCAGACGAGGAAGATGATGACGACGAGGCAGAGGGTGCGCCAAGACCCGCGAGGGAACTGACCCCGCTCGAAGAAGAGCTTTCAAAGCTCTCTCGCCCGCAACTCATCGAAAGATACAAGGAAGCGAGGCGGAAGCGAGCGCGCCTCCTCCGCAATTACAAAATTCAAGAAGTAATCAAGCGCCGGCAAATTTTGCTGGTTCAGGCGGTGAAGGAAGAGCGCGGAAACAAGGGCGCGGCTTTGACCACATATTTGTCGATCGCGGGCCGCTATTGCGTGTTGATGCCGAACACGGCGCGCGGAGGCGGCATCTCCCGCAAGATCCCGCTGGCTGCTGACCGCAAACGCCTGAGACGCGTCGTCGACAGCCTCGACGTTCCGAGCGGAATGGGGCTGATCATTCGCACCGCTGGCGCAAAACGCACCAAAGCGGAGATAAAGCGCGACTATGAATACCTTATCAGGCTCTGGGAAAACATTCGGACATTGACACTGAAATCGATCGCCCCCTGCCTGATTTATGAAGAGGCGAGCCTTATCAAGCGCGCCATTCGAGACCTCTACGACAAGGACATTGACGCCATATTGGTCGAAGGCGACAGCGGATATCGCGAGGCGAAAGATTTCATCAAGATGTTGATGCCGTCGCACGCCAAAAACGTGCAGCCGTACAAAGAGAAAGCGCCGATGTTTCTCAAGTACGGCGTGGAAGCGCAACTTGATGCGATGTACCGTCCGACCGTGAGACTTAAGTCCGGCGGCTATATCGTGATAAACCAAACGGAAGCGCTGATCGCAATCGACGTAAACTCAGGCAAATCGACCCGCGAAAGGAATATCGAGCAGACGGCGCTTCGCACAAATCTTGAAGCAGCGGATGAGGTCGCGCGACAGTGCCGCCTTCGGGACCTCGCCGGCCTTATCGTAATTGACTTCATCGACATGGAGGAAGGCCGCAACAATCGCGCGGTCGAAAAGCGCCTTAAAGATGCGCTCCGGTTCGATCGTGCGAGGATCCAGCTTGGACGAATTTCCGGCTTCGGCCTTTTGGAGCTTTCCCGACAGCGCAGGCGATCCGGCATTGTTGACGGAACAACCCACCTCTGTCCCACCTGTGGAGGCGCCGGAGCGGTTCGCTCTCACGAAATGGCCGCGCTTCGAATCCTTCGCGCGGTCGAAAGCGAGGCTGTATCTGGCAATGCGGGCAATCTTCAAGTTAAAGCCGCTCTCGACGTGGCTTTGTATATCCTGAATCACAAGCGCGACTGGCTCCGCCGAATCGAAGCTGACTACGGCGTCAAGGTCGAAATGACCGCCGACCCCGCCAAGGCGGGCGATAATTTTGAAATCGAGAAGACTGGCGCGCGGATCGAGGTATCCTCTCCCGTGGAAATCGTTCGCGCGGATACTACCGACGTCATTGAGCCGGATTCCGACGAGCCGCCAAACAGCGCTGAAAGCGACTTTGAGGTTTCGGTCGAAGCTGAAAGTCGCGATCGTGAAGAACAGTCTGGTCGTCGCAGACGGCGGCGCAAGCGCCGTAAGCGCGACGACGAGACGGCAGAGGCCGAAGTTTCTGGGTTGGAAATTGCCGATCTGGACGATCATGAGACTGTATCCGCCCCGATCGGCGGCGACGAAGAACATACGGCGGTCGGAGCCGACGGCGATGAAAGACCGCGAAAGCGCCGCCGCCGCGGCCGGCGCGGCGGCCGCCGCGGGCGACGTCCGGATGATGCGCCACCGGATGGCGAGGAAAGCGCCGTATCGGCTGAACCGATGGGTGGGGCCGACGAACCTGATGCAAGCCGCGAGGCAATTGCCGTTGAGGAGAATGGCCTCCCGGAGCCGCAGGTCATTGCAAGCGACAAGGATCCGGAGCCTCGAGCGATTGATGACCGCGCCGATGACCGCCCAGACACTGGCCGCAACCAAGACGAAGCGGCTAATTCGACGAAGGAGTCAGTTGCTCAGCCAGATTTGACCGAAGCGCCGACCCCAGAGCCAAAGCCGACAAGGCGCGGATGGTGGAACCGGGCGCTGGGCGGTTGAAGGCGAAACGTCACATTTTCGCCATCCGTGCAGGAAACAGTTGAGGGTGCAAGGGCTATCCGATTGAATGTTCGCATGTTGCGCCGCCCAAGACTGAAATTGATTGCCGCCTCCTTCGCGGCGGCTCTTCTTTGCTCGACCTCCGCATCCGCTCAGTCGCTTCTTCGCGATACGGAAATCGAACAGTTTCTTGATGATTATTCACGGCCGGTCTTTAAGGCCGCGCAATTGCCGGCGGATCAAATCGAGATTTTGCTGGTCGGCGACCAATCGTTCAACGCCTTCGCAGGAGGGCTGGTGATGGGGGTCAATACGGGCCTCCT
>CALKYG010000258.1 GCA_938003575.1 uncultured Alphaproteobacteria bacterium | reverse complement strand
TCGGCTTTCGCCGCCCGTTCCGCTTCCGCTTTCGCTCTTGCTTCGGTCTCGGCCCTCGCGGCGCGTTCCTGATCGGCCGCGCGGGATTTCTGGATGGCCGCCTGCGCTTCCGCAAGCCGCGCCGCCGCTTCCTGTTCGCGCAGCTGGTTCTCCGCAAGTTTCGACAGGCGCTCGGTTTGCGTAGCGATCGCTTCGGCGAGCCGGTCCGCGCGGCGGCGCTGTTCGTCGATCAGCGATTCAAGCCGCGCGTTCTCGGCCTCAAGCGATGCGCGAGCGTTCGCAAGCTCCTGGTTGCGCTGGGCGACGCGCTCGGTCGCCGCTTCCGTAAACCCGAGCGCGTCGTCTGCGTTCTTCTTGGCAAACTCGCTCGCCTTTTTCACCTCTTCAGAGGCGTCGCGCGCCGCGGCGGAGGCGAGGCGCGCGGCGTCAGACACCAGCTTTGCGGCGGATGCGGCCTTGTCGGCGTCATAGGCCGCAGACTCGACGGCGCCTTTCGTCGCCGCCTGTACGTCTTCAATGGCGCGGGCGGCGGCTTCGGTGACTCGCCTGGCCTCGCGGGTCGTGAATTCGATTGCCGCTTCAGACGCTCTTTCGGCTTCAAGGCGCGCAATTTCGATCGCCTCATCGGCGGCCTTCTTGGCGCGTTCGGCCGCCTGACTTGAAAACATCCCGACATTGGCGGCGTTTCGCGCCGCGGACTCGGCGGCGGCGTCCGCGATTCGCGATGCAAGCTCGCTGGCGCGCTTGACGTCGTTTGCCGAATTTTCAATCGAGCCGGAGGTGGCGCGCATGTGCTCGTCAGCCTCAGCGAGCGCCCGTGAGAGCGCTTCAAAGCTCATGAGCGCACGCTGCGCCGCCGCTTCAAGGCGCAACAGCCTGTCTTCAAGACGCTGCTCAGCGGCGGAGGCAGCCCCGTCAGCGCGCTCGAAGGCGGCGATATTCGCTTGCGCCTTCTCTGCGATCGCTGTCGCAAAATCGTCGGCGCGGGCGTTCAGCGTTTCGGTGAGATCAATGAGCCGCGCGCGCTCTTGCGCAACGCGCTCGGCGGCGCTCGACGTGCGGCTTTCAACGGCGGCGCCCGCGTGTTCGATGGCGCCGACGTGCTGCCTGATCATCGCTTCAGCGGACGCGAGACGGATCAGCGCATCATCGACCCCGGCGCTCAACGCCTCCATCTGGCCGCGCACGACCGTACCGACGGTTTGTACGTTGTCGATCGCAGCCTGATCCGGGCGCAGCAATTGCTGCGCCGACAGCGCAACAGCCTCTGACCGGCTGATCATGGTCATGATGTGAAGGGCGAGGTAGCCGAGGAGCCAGAGGCAAGGCGCCACGACCAGACCGACGACGAAGGAAATATCGCCGAAGGCCATGCCGAGCCGGAAGCCCTTCAGCGAACCGACTTCATGCCAATAGCCGAATGTCGCCATCGCCGGCCAGCCGACGAGGAAAAGGCAAAACAAGAAGACGGCGAGGAAACGCGCGGCGAAATAGAGTTCGCGGCCGAGCCGCGCCGCCTGCCGGCTCGGGCCGCCGACCGACGCCGCCGCCCATGCCTCAAAGCTCGAGAATTCGGCAGCCGCTTGGTCCTCTTCCGATTCAACGATGCCCTGAAATCGCACCTTGGAACGGCCGACATGACGGTCAGCGCTGACTCCCTTCCGGGAAGGGTCTGTAATCTCGGCTGAATTCGACATGACCTCGCCTAGCGCTCAAGCGCCCGCAATAGCCCAAATTGCTCACAAGGCCAATTCCGGCTGTGGAAACTCCCAGATGGTCGTCCGGCTTCAGCCGGCCCAGGCCCGTCGCTGACGGGCGAGCGCCGACTGGCGGATATAAAGGCGGGCCAGCGGCCGTGAGGTCAGGCGCGCGGCGGCGACGCCGAAGAGAACGGCGAGCGTAGAAATGGTCAGGACGGCGTCCGCATCGATCAGTGCGGGGTTGCCGATCAAAGTCATGACGAACAGAGCGGAAGCCGCGCCGGGCGCGCCGCCGAACCAGGCGAGAAACATCTGGCTTTCCTTCGGCAGGACCGGCGTTTGCAGGATGGCGAGGCGTGGTCCCGCTCGCATGATCGTCACCGCAGCGAGTGCGAACACGATCGCAAGCATGTCCGCCTGGAAAATGCGGCTCATCAGGACGGCGCCGAAACCGAAATACGCGATCGGGATGACCGCACGATCGACATAGCGCCTAATCCTCAGACGGGTCGTTGCGGAGGCTGTTGTCTGTTCTCCCCAGAGGAGCCCGGCCGATGTCGCCGCCACAATCGGATCGCAACCAAAAGACGGACCGGCGATGAACATGAAGACTCCCGCCAGAATGGCGAATTGCCCGTCGAGCGCGCGCTGCTGCAAAGTCCGCCGACGATACCACGCGCCGGCGTAACTGGCGGCGAGCCCGGCGGCGCCCCCGAACGCGAAGCCTTTCAGAACGGCGAAAGAAGCGGTCATCAGGGGACCGAGCGCCGGCTCGTCCGGACTGGAAACGGTCGCATTCGCCGAGAGCAGGACAGCGACAGGAATGCCGAGTGCGATGATCGCTGCGCTTTCGTTGCGGACCGCCGCCTTGATCGCCGCCGGCGCCGGCGTGTTGACGACCGCGCGGCGGTCAAACGCTGCGCCATTCAGCATCAAGGCGCCGCCGACAAGCATTGCAGACGGTATTGAGAGCTGCGGCAACATGACGAAGGCCGCGAGTGAGCAGGCCACAAAATAGATCGGGGCCCCGCCGCAGGTAAGGCGGAACGACGACGGGCACTGTCGGGCTAGGCGGCTGACCCGCAATTGCGCCGCCGAAGAAAAGCCGAGAATGGCGAGGCCGGCCTTGGCCGACAACGCGATCCAGTCAGCCGGCGGCTGGGGAGCTTTGATGAGGCCGAACAGGATCGCTGTTGAGACGCCGGCGGCGATCACCAGCGCCGGGGCCGCTGCGGCGGTGCGCGCAAATCTTGTCGAAGCAAGATGCGGAATCGCGCTTAACGCCGCCAGAAGTGCCAGCCAACCCATGACCTGAGCCTTGGTGAAATCGCCGGCCCGCCGTCAGCCCGGAGCCGGTTTACGGTTCAACTCTGAATTGATCCGCCGCGCTGCGCAAACTTTTTTTGGGATGAACAATATGTAATGAAATCAGACGAGTAGACTGGCCGATCAAAGTTATCCCCCTAGTTATCCCCCTACTTATCCCACACCTTCGCGGTGGCCTTATCATGCTTGCTGTCTTGAACCGCGCCACGCAGCAGGGAGGCATTGTTGACCACGCAGGTAAAATCTGAGGAAGCCGGATCCGCGGTGAGGAAAAGGCTGAAAAAGGCTGTCGCCAAGACGGCGCCAAAAATCGCCGAACAGCTGGGCGGCCCGCTTGCCGGCGCCGCGGTCGGCGCGATCGCAAGGGCGATCTTCGGTAAGGAGGAAGCGTCCGAGGAAGCGCTGGCGGAAGCGCTTGAGGGTGCGAGCCTTGAGCAGGTGGCGGCGCTGAAGCAGGCGGAAAACGAGTTTCGCCTCGCCCTGCGGCGCGCGGCTCTCGACGAGGAGCGGATAGACGCCGGCGATCGCGCGAACGCACGCGACCGACAGCAGAAAATGCAGGACTGGACGCCCTCGATTCTCGGCGCGCTTATTGTCGCCGGCTTTTTCGTGACGCTCGCGGCGATGGTCGCACGTACGTTGCCGGCCGGAGCAGAGGCGGAATTTTCAATCATGCTGGGCGCGCTTGCGACGATGACCGCCGCCGTCGTGAACTATTTCTTCGGTTCTTCCGCCGGATCGCGCGAAAAGACGTTATTGCTGAGCGGCGTCAAAAAACCGGAGGAAAAATAATTGCGGCGCGCGGACGTCATCATTGTCGGAGGCGGCGTCGTCGGCCTCATGACCGCCTGGACGCTCGCCAGGTCGAATGCGCGCGTCGCCGCCGTCGATTCGGGCGGCCCCGCCGCGACGACGGCCGCCGCCGGCATGCTGGCGCCGTCATTCGAACGCACGCTGCACAAGTCTGGCGAAGCGCTGGCGGCTTTCAGCATGGCGAGCCTTCTCGCGTGGCGACAGTGCGCGCCGCTTCTTGAAGAGCGCAGCGGCGTTGAAATCGACTTTGACGGGTCGGGAATTCTTTCAGCCGTATTCGACGAGGAAGATGCGGCGATATTCGACCGCGATAACGAGGGCGGCGAATGGATCGACAGGAAGGAAGCGCTCGAACTGGAGCCGTCGCTGTCGCCCGACGTAAAGGGCGCCTGGCGCGCGGCCGCCGACGGTCAGGTCGATCCGCGCAAGACGCTGAAAGCGCTGCGCGCCGCGTTCGCCGCAGACGGCGGCGAACTCGTATTGGGAAAGCGGGCGACTTCGATCCTGTCAGAGCGCGGCAAAGTCTGCGGGGTCATGCTCGACACCGGTGAACGTCTCGGCGCGCCGAATGTCGTCATCGCAACCGGCGCCAGGATTGACGGCCTCACGCCCTTGCCGGACGGCGCCGTTTTTCCCGTCAAGGGAGAAGCGCTCGCGCTCGCGAGAAATGAAGGCTCCCCGCGTCGCGTCGTTCGCACTTCGCGCGCCTATCTTTGCCCGAAATCAGACGGGCGCATCATCATCGGCGCGACCGAAGTGAGACGGGACTGGTCGCTCAACGCCGACGGCGCGCGCGTCGACGCCTTGAGGCGCGGCGCGATCGCAGCCTTTCCAAAGCTCGCCCGCGCCCGCGAAATCGAGCGCTGGGCCGGGCTGAGGCCGGCGACGCCTGACGGCGCGCCGATTATCGGCGCGTCGCCGGAAGGACCGAAGGGGCTCTTTCACGCGCTCGGCCACTATCGCAACGGCGTTTTGCTGGCGCCTGCGACCGCGCGCGCTGTCGCAGCGATTGTTCTCGACGGCGGACCGGCTCCCGACGCCGCATTCTCCGCGGCGCGTTTCATCAAATTAGGAGTTTCTTGACTATGTTCTGCGAGCGTTTTTCACAATCAGAGGCGTGCGTGAAATGACAGACGCCATCCATTCAGCGACATTCGCGCATGCTGCGGTGTCGAGCGCGCTGAAGCGCGCATCGGAAGCGACAGGCGTCGGTTTCGACTATCTTTATCGCGTCGCGGCGCGGGAAAGCTCGCTCAATCCCGATGCGAAGGCGCAAACGTCGAGCGCGGCCGGCCTTTTCCAGTTTATTGAACAGACCTGGCTAGAGGCCGTCCGGAAATACGGCGCCGCGCATGGGCTCAGCCGATACGCAGCCGACATTGAGACCGGACCGGACGGAAAGCTTTCAGTGGCGAACGAAGCGCGGCGCCGTGAAATTCTCGATCTCAGATTCGATCCGGAAAAAGCCGCGGCTCTGGCCGGCGAACTGGCCCGCGAAAACAGGACGGCGCTCGAAAAGGCGCTCGGGCGGGCTGTCGACGCGGCGGAACTTTACGCGGCGCATTTCCTCGGCGCGGGCGGCGCGAGGAAACTCCTTTCGGCCGGCCCGTCCGAAAGCGCGGCGGCGCTGCTGCCGGCGGCGGCGGCGGCGAACCGGCACGTCTTTTACGAGGGCGGCC
>CALKYG010000257.1 GCA_938003575.1 uncultured Alphaproteobacteria bacterium | reverse complement strand
AACACCCTCATTCTCCCCAAATCGCCGCGCGGCCGGCTGTTTTCGACGACGACGTCAACCGGGCCGAAAGGCGGCGCGCCCGAGCCGTCGATCAAAGTCGCGCCGCGAATGACAAGGCGAGAATACGGGCCGGCGCCGTCATTGCGCGCGTCAACGCCGGGCGGCAGCGCAAAAGCCGGCCCTAAAAGCGCGGCGATCGCCGCCGCGACTGCAAATATTCTCATCGAGGCCCCTCATTATCTCTCAGCCGGTTTATGTTAAGCCGTTCATGAGAGGATGAAAGGCCCGGCCGCATGAGCAAGGACCAATATTCCGGCGTCTTGCGGCGCTGGCGCGAGGAAATGACCGCCGCCTACCTGGCCCGCGCGGTCGCAGCGTCTGAAAAAGACCCGATGCGCCGGCGCCTGTTTGAGAAGCTGGCGGCTGAAGGCGAGGAACAGGCGGCGATCATCGCCAGAGATCTGAAAACCGCCGCAGAATTCTCGCCGGGGATTCGCGCGCAGATTGTCAGGGGCCTGCTCGGCATTTTCGGTCCGCGCCAGATGAAGGGCGTTCTCGCCGCCGTCAAGGTTCGCGGGCTCTCGGTCTATTCCGGCAAAATGCGGCCCGGCATGCACGCCATGCCGACGACGACTGAGGAAATCGGCGCGCGCCATCGCGGCGCCGGCGGCGGATCGCTGCGCGCGGCGGTGTTCGGCGTCAACGACGGGCTGGTGTCGAACACAAGTCTCGTCATGGGCATGACCGGGGCCGCCGTCTCGAACGATGTCGTGTTTCTGACCGGGACGGCCGGCCTTCTCGCCGGCGCGTTTTCCATGGCGGCGGGTGAGTTCGTCTCGATGAAGACGCAACGCGAAATGTTTGAACATCAGATCGCGCAGGAAAAGGAGGAGCTCGCTCTCTATCCGGACGAGGAAGCGGAAGAACTCGCTCTCATCTATGAGGCGCGCGGGCTTCCGATCGACGAAGCGCGATCCGTGGCGAAGACCCTGATCTCCGACCCGAAAACGGCGCTTGATGCATTGGCGCGCGAGGAGCTGGGCCTCAACCCTGACGATCTCGGCTCAGCGACCGGCGCGGCATTGTGGTCGTTTCTGGCGTTTTCCGCGGGCGCGGTCGTGCCGCTCCTTCCCTTTGCGCTTGGCGCGCCGGCGCCGGTTCCGTCAGCGGCGGGCGTCGCGGCCCTCGCCCTGTTCGGCGTCGGCGCGACGATGAGCCTCTTTTCCGGGCGCAACGCCTTTCTCGGCGGCGTCCGGATGCTGGCGATCGGCGCCGCCGCCGGCGCGGCGACATTCGCCATCGGCAGCCTGTTCGGGGTCGCAACCAGCTGATGGGCATCTTTGGCCGCGTCGTGCGAAATATGCGACATGATCGAGTCACGCGCCTGACGCAGGCGCATTCGGAGGATTGAATGAAGCTCGCACCCTTGATGATGGCGATATCAATCGCCGCCCTGGCGCCGATCGGATGCGCAAAAAAGACGGCGCCGGACGCGAGTTCGGCCGCCGAGGCCGCTGCGGACAATACGGCTCCGTCGCCCTGGCCGGCCTTCATGGCCGGCTTTCTCGACAGCTATTTTGCGCTCAATCCGAATTTTGCGGTTTATCAGGGCAGGCATGAATTCGACGGCGCGCTGCCGGACTGGAGCGAGGCGGGCGTCAAGGCGAATATCGACATGCGCAAAAAGGCGATCGAGAGAGCGCGCGCCGTCGACCCGACGCATATGACCAACGCGGAAAAATTCGAGCGCGATTACCTGATCAGCGTCATGGACGGCGAATTGTTCTGGCTCGAAGACGCCGATCTTCCGCACCGGAACCCGGATTTTTATGTAAGCTCGCTCGACCCGTCGACCTATGTGACGCGCCCTTACGCCGATCCGGCGACGCGGATGAAAGCGTTCGTCAAATATCTTCGAAACATCCCCGCCGCTGCGGAAGCGATCAAATCGAATCTGAAACCGCCGTTGCCGGACGCCTATCTGAAATACGGTCAGGCAGGCTTCAACGGTTACGCCGAATATTTCCTCGGGGATGCGAAGGCCGCGTTTGCCGACGTCGCCGACGCCGCGTTGCAGGCGCAATTCGACGAGGCCGCCGCGGCGGCGTCCGCCGCCATGACCGAACTCGCCGACTATATCGGCTCGGTTCCCTCCACCGAAGACGGCTATGCTCTCGGCGCGGAAAAATTCAGCGCGATGGTGCGCAGGACCGAAGGCGTCGACATTCCGCTCGACGACCTTGAAGCCATCGGCCGCGCGGATCTCAAGCGCAATCAGGAAGCGCTGGCGGCGGCCTGCGCCGTCTATGCGCCCGGCGCGACGATGGCCGACTGCATGGGCGAAATGGCGTCCGACAAGCCGGAAGACGGCCCCGTCCAAGAGGCGCGCCGGCAATTGCCGCCGCTGAAACGCTTCCTGATCGAAAAGAACATCGTCTCCATTCCGGGAACCGAAGAAGCGCTGGTGGAGGAATCCCCGCCCTATAACAGGCAGAACTCGGCTTACATAGACGTGCCGGGCCCCTACGAGAAAGGTTTGCCGTCCGTCTATTATATTTCGCCGCCCGATCCGGCATGGGATGCGGCGACGCGCGCCGCTTACGTGCCGAGCAAAATGGATCTCCTGTTCACGTCGGTGCACGAGGTTTGGCCGGGCCACTTCCTCAACGCGCTTCACGCAAACCGCGCGAGTTCGATGTTCGGACGGCTGTTCGTCGGCTACGCCTTCGCCGAAGGCTGGGCGCACTACGCCGAAGAGATGATGCTGGAAGCCGGTTTGAACGACGGCGATCCGGAAACGCGCATCGGACAATTATCGAATGCGCTCCTGCGCAATTGCCGGTTCCTTTCCGCGATCGGCCTTCATGCGAGGGGCATGACGGTCGCAGAAAGCGAAGCCATGTTCCGCAATGAATGCTATCAGGACGCCGGCAACTCCATGCAGCAGGCGGCGCGCGGCGCTTATGACCCCGCCTATCTCAACTATACGATGGGCAAGCTGATGATCCGGCGGCTGCGCGATGACTGGACCGCGAAGCATTTCAAGGGAGGAGGCGAGCGCGACGGCTGGCGGGAATTCCATGACGAATTCCTGTCCTATGGCGGCCCGCCAATCCCGCTGGTCAGAAAGGAAATGATGAAGGAGGATCAGCCGAAGGCTGTTTTTTAAGCGGCGGAGCGCCTTGCCGGCCTATTGACTACAAACGTAGACAGAACTAACGTCTACATATGTAGTCGCAGGAGAGCCGGTGTCAGAAAAGATTTCCGAGGCCGAATTCGAAGTGCTCGACGCCCTTTGGGACGCGGCCCCCGCCGCTGCGTCCGACATTTTCGGCCGCCTCAAGAAAAAGAAGGGCTGGAGCGCGCAAACGGTCAAGACGCTGCTTGCGCGCCTCGTTGACAAGGGCGCCGTCGCGCACGAACCGGACGGGCGGCGCTATCTCTATCGCCCCAAACTCTCGAAGACAGCCTATGCGCGCGAAGCGACGCAGTCGCTGGTCGACCGGTTTTTCGCCGGACGCGCGGCCCCGTTGGTCGCCAATCTTGCCGACACGGGCGCGTTAACAAAAAAAGACGTCGCCGAACTTGAAGCGATCCTCAAGGAGCTGAAAAAATGATCAGCGCAGGATTCTTGACCTGGTTTCTTGAAACAAGCATTGCGGTGAGCGTCCTCATTCTCGCCGTGCTCATCCTGCGCCGCAGGGTCGCCAAACGATTTGGCGCCGAAGCCGCCTATCTGCTCTGGCTTGCGCCGATCGCCCGGTTGCTGACGCCCGAGCTTTCGATTCTGCCGTCGTCATGGCGCGCGCCCGCGCCGGCTGCGGCGTTCTACGGCGACGTCATGCCGATTGCATCGGCTGCAGCGCCGGCGGGCCCGGAGCCGTTGAACCTGTCCCTTGTCGTATTTGCAGTCTGGTTCGCCGGCGCGCTCGCCTTCATCGCGTATCAGTTGTTCGTGCAACAGCGTTTTATGGATCGCGTGCTTCGCCGCTCGCGTGAAATGACGCCGGAAATCCGGGCGGAGGCGCTGACGATCGCCGATCGTGTCGGCGTTCGCAATCCGCCGCCGATCAGGATCGCCAGCGAGAATATCGGACCCCTTGTCGCCGGCGTCCTTCGTCCGTCGATCATCCTTCCTGACAATTTCGGCCATTCCTACACCAGCGCCGAACGCCAGCTCGCCTTTGCGCATGAATATGCGCACATCAAGCGCGGCGATCTGTGGATGAACCTCGCCGCACTGCTGTTCCGCGCGGCGCAATGGCCGAACCCGCTCGTCCACGCCGCGTTTCAATCCTTCCGCGCCGATCAGGAAGCCGCCTGCGACGCATCCGTGCTGTTGCGAAACGGCGCCGGTCCCGACGCATCCTACGCCTACGGCGCCGCGCTCCTGAAGTCGGCGACCATGTTTCGACCCGCGCCCGCGGCGAGCCTCGCCATGTCCAATCATTTAAAGGAGCGACTGATGCTGATGAAAACCGGAAACAAGACGAGCGCGGCGGTCGGCCGGGTCGTCGCCGCCTCGCTTATCGCCGCAGGCGTCGCGGCGAGCGCAAGCTATTCCTACGCCGCCGCCGGGAAGGACGCCGAATGGACAGCGAAGGAGGAGAAGAAGGTCGTTTCAGTTAGCGTCATCAAAGCCGATGGCGACGAGGCGATTGAAATCGATGGAATCAAGGGGGCGAAGAAAGTCGAAATCCAGACCGAGAACGGCGTGAAAACCGTCAAGGTCTGGGACAAGAACGGAAAGCTCCTTTCCGAAAAGACAATGAAACCAGGCGAAGGCGCCGATCAATCGGTCACGATCGTAACCGCCGACGGAAAGAGCAAAACCATCGCGATCGGCAAGCCCGATGAATTCGACTGGACGTCAGAAATGGTCGCTGGCGACGAGCATGGCGAACACAGGGTGCGCAAGGTCGTCGTTGTCGACGGCGACGGCGCCGCAGGCCATTTTATCGGCGACTGTTCGCCTGAAGGCGGCGACACGCAAAAGATGGTGTTCTCCAACAAGGAAGACTCCGGCACGGGCGAAACCTACCGCATGAAGCAGATTGTCTGTCTTGACGGCGAAGCCGGCGCCGATCCGTCCAAACGCGCGGAGGCCCTGCGCAAGGTCATCGACAGAATGGAAGCCGACGGCAAGCGGGAAGCCGAACACCGCGCGAAGATGATGGCGACGCTGAAAGAAGAACTCGCCAAGGCCGAGAAGGAAGCCGCCAAGAAGAAATAGTCTTCCGGCAAGCCGTGCGCGTTCCGGCGCAGGCCCAAGCCCCTTCACCTGGCGCTTCGCCCGAAGGTCGCGGCGCGCCGGTTGAGCCCGGCCAGCCGCCGGCGCGCCGTCAGCCGATCATCCGCCCGGTCTCGTCCCAGAGCCGGGCGGCTTCGTTTCCGTCAACGGCGTAAGGCTGCACATCCGCCCAGCGCGGGCTCTCGGCGCCGGCGAGTTTGGCGATATTGCAATCTTCGCAATAGACCCCGCCCATGCCGTCGAGCAGCGGGCTGACCGCAGCCCAGACTGTCGTCGATGCGCCCTGTTCCGGCGTCTTGAACATCTTTTTCGCCTGTTCGGAAAGCTCGCCGTCCGGCCCGAGCCAACCGAGAGCGATCATTTCCTCCCGATCGAGGTGGCGCTGCAACGGCGTCACGATTCCGCCCGGATGGACAGCGAAAGCGCGCACCCCGTCTTCTTTCAGGCGCGCATCGAGTCCAACAGCGAAGAGAGCGTTCGCCGTCTTCGACTGTCCGTAGGCTGTCCATTTATTGTAAGGCTCCTTCGTGAAGTGGATGTCATTCCACCGGATCGGCGAAATCTTGTGGCCGGTCGATGAAAGGCAAATGACGCGCGCGCCCTTCGCCTTCTTCAAGAGCGGCGCCAGATCATTCGTCAGCGCGAAAT
>CALKYG010000256.1 GCA_938003575.1 uncultured Alphaproteobacteria bacterium | reverse complement strand
AGCAGTCCGGTCTGCGGGTCCCGGTCGAAAATGCGGAGCGATTGTCCAGCCGATTCCGCAACATAAAGCCGCGTTCCCCGCGCATTCAGCGCAATGCCGTTCGCAAATCGCAAGCCGTCGGCCGCGACGCGAGTCGCGACGCCGTCGAAAAAGTACACTTTGCCTGACGCCGCTCTCGAAACGAATTGCAGGCGGCCGAGGAGCGAGTTGCGTCCGGGCTCCACGTCATTCGTAACATAGAAGCTGTTCGGGCCGACGGCGACGACGTCATTCGGACTGGTAAGCCGACGCTCGGCCACGGTTTCGAGATGGGTGAGGTCGCCATTGGCGCTGACATCGAAAATTTCGACCGAATTCGCCGCCTCGTTGACGACGAACAGGCGCCGGATGTCGCCGTCTTCAAAATAATCGAGCCCGAGCGGCCGAAAGGCCGCCGGGACGCCGCCGGTTCTGTCGCGCCAGTTTTCGCTGTCGAGCGGGTCTTCGGTCAGAATGGCGAATATCGCGCCGCGCGCGTCGGCGCCCGCTCTCCGGTCCAGCGATGAAACGAACGCCCGGCCGAGCGTCGCGGTCGCCTCGATATCCTCTGGGCCCGCCACCCCGGTGACCGGCGAACAGACGCCGTCAAAGCGGTCTTCCACCTCATCGAAATGATTGAACGTGTGGAGCGTGTAGGCGATCATGCCGCCGGCTGACGCGAAGAGCAGGACGAACGCCCCTGCCAGCAGCGAAAAACGCATCTCGACCCTTGGAAATTAAGACGAAACCGACTGGAAGGCGCGGACCATAAAGCCTTGACGCCGGACGCGCCAGACGTAATCGGCCGGGGTTGCCTTTCCAAAAGCGCCAGACTATATGCCGCGCTCTTTTCGAACTTCAGGACGCGCGCGTCGCGAAAGGCTTCGCCATGAAAAAGGGCATCCACCCCGAGTACCACCCGATCAAGGTCGTCATGACGGATGGCAGCAGCTACGAGACCCGCTCGACCTATGGCGAGCCGGGCGCGACGCTCTCGCTCGATATCGACCCCTTGAGCCACCCCGCGTGGACAGGCGGTCCGCAAAAGATCGCCGACCGCGGCCAGGTGTCGAAATTTCAGCAGAAGTTCGGCGCGTTCAGCCTGAAGAAGGGCTAAGGCCCGTCAGCCGCGCATTTCGGCCTCTTACCGTCCTGATTGCCGCCCAAACGCGTCAAGCAGCGCCCGCTGCTGAGCGGCGGCGTCCCTTATCGGCGCTCGCGACGAACCGGCCTTGAAGAGATCGGTGTCAAGGCGCGTTATGCGGTCATAGAGCTGGCTTGCGCCGTCGATAAGCGCGAGCAGCCGGTTCGGCAGTTCGCCGCTCAATAGGTCCGCCGGCGCGCCCTCCCGCGCGGTGATCCTGTATTTCGGCTCCATCGCTTCATCGACTGACATATCGCCTTCGCGAACGGCGCGAAGCACCAGAAGCCAGGACGCAATCTGCATCAGCTGCGTCGTCAGCCGCATCGACGCGCCGGCATAGGACAGCGCGGCGGACCGGCTGAGGGATTTCGACGCTTCCCGCCCTTCGCCGTCGAGGTAATTCGCCGTCTCTTCAACCAGCGACATCCCTTCCCTGAAAGTCCTTGCAAAAACCTCGGACTGCACAAAAGTCATTGCGCTCGGATTGAGAGGGAGTTCCTTGCCGGCGAGTTCCATCACGATACTTTCCGCACCCTGGTTCCAAGTTGCCGAACCGGATGCGCGGTGACAACAACAAATAGGTTAACAACATCAGTCTCCGGTCGATTGGACCGGGGCGGAACCTTTTGAGCAACTGACATGCCAGCAACCAACGGGGGAATGTCGAGGTCCGATTACGTTTTGGGAGTTGACGGATGCCGCGCAGGGTGGATTTACGCCGTCAGATTTCCTGTCAGCGGCGAACTTCATGTCGCAATTGCGGATTCGTTCACGTCCGTTCTGGACGGGCCGGGAAAGGGCGCCAAAACAGGAATTATCGATATTCCGATCGGTCTCGCCGAACGCGGCAGGCGCCGTTGCGAAAGCGACGCCCGGCGCCTGATCGGCGAAAGGCGGTCGAGCGTCTTCCCGTCGCCGACCCGGAGAATGCTCGATTTCCAGACCTATGAAGAGGCCAACGCCTATGGTAAGGCGAATGGCGCGGGTCTGTCGCGGCAGAGCTGGGCCATCATTCCCAAGATCCGGGAAGTCGACATGGTTATGACGCCGCTATTGCAGGCGACTCTTTGCGAGGGGCACCCGGAAGTCGCCTTCACGCGTCTCATCGGGTCTCCGTGCGCATCATCCAAGCGGACGAAAATTGGAATTCGCGAAAGGAGCAACGCTCTTCGGCGGGCGGGTCTTCAATCCCTCGATGAAGCCTATGAGCGGGTTCGGCGCCGATATCCGCGACAAAGCGATTTCGCAATCGACGATTTTCTTGACGCCTGCGTTCTCACCGTCAGCGCCGAGGCGAGACTTCGCGGAGAGGACTGGAGGACGGGCGGCGGCGAACGCGATGCGAAGGGGCTTTTGATGGAAATCTGCGGCTAGAGCTTGAACAGCTTTTCCGCCGCCGACTTTGTCGAGCCCCGGTCAGCGATCGCTTTCTCGCAGCGCGCTATTTCCTCCCTGAGCGCGGCGATGCGGATTTCGAGATCGGCGACGGAGAGGGTGTAAAGATCCTGCTTGCCGATCTTCTGAAGGGTGAAATCTGGAACCTCCCTGACGCTTTCATCGTCCATATTCGCTCTCCTTCGAGGTTGACCGGCAGTCTTGCGCAAGGCGGCGCGCGGGTTCAAGCAGGAACCGCAATCAAGGGTTTCAAAGCATGAAAGCGATCGAAATCACTTCGCCGGGCGGTCCGGATGTCTTGCGCGTCGTCGACCGTCCCTGCCCGTCGCCAACGGCGAACGAAGTGTTGATCAAGGTCGCGGCGGCCGGCGTCAATCGACCGGACGTGCTTCAGCGCATGGGCCTTTATCCGGCGCCGCAAGGCGCGAGCGACATACCGGGCCTTGAAGTGTCGGGAACTGTCGCGGCTGTCGGCGAGAACGCAACGCGCTGGAAAATCGGCGAAAGCGTCTGCGCGCTCCTGACCGGCGGCGGGTACGCCGAATACGCTGTCGCAGACGAGGGATCTGTTCTTCCCGTTCCGGACGGCGTTTCCGTAACCGACGCCGCCGGATTGCCGGAAACGGTTTTCACAGTCTGGGCCAATGTGTTTGACGACGCCGGGCTTCGGCCCGGCGAGACCTTGCTCGTCCACGGCGGAACCAGCGGCATTGGCGTGACCGCCATTCAGATCGCCAAGGCGATGGGCGCCAAAGTCATCGCAACGGCGTCGAGCGCCTCAAAGCTTTCCGCGATTCGGTCGATCGGCGCCGACGCCGCCTTCAATTACGCCGCCGACAAGTGGGAGGATCGCGTCAGAGACGAGGGCGGCGCGGATGTCGTGCTCGACATGGCGGGCGGCGATTTTGTCGCCAGGAACATGGATGCGATGAATTTCAAGGGGCGGCACGTCTCCATCGCCATGCTGCGCGGCGCGACCGCCGAGATCAACATTTTCACACTCATGCGAAAGCAGCTGCGGCTGTCGGGATCGACCATGAAGGCGCGAAGTTTCGACGAGAAGGCGCGGCTCGCTCGGGCGATTGAAGCGAATGTCTGGCCGCTTTTCGCCTCCGGCGGATTGCGGCCGGCGACTGACAGCGTTTTCCCGCTGGCGGACGCCGCCGCCGCCCACCGGCGGATGGAGGAAGGCGGCCATGTCGGCAAAATCCTTCTCCTGCCGGCCGATTAACGGCTTGGCCTCGCCCCCGTTTCCCCCTATATAGCGGCCCCAATGCGCCGATAGCGCAGCGCTTTCCCAGAAAAATTCGAGGGTTAGCGCGGCTCCCGCCCGAAGCGGGACGCCGGGTGAAAAGACTTATTTGGAGACTGGCCATGTCCGACAAACCGCTGATGCCGCTCGCTACCGCCGTCTGGCTGATCGAAAACACCTCGCTTTCGTTCGAGCAGATCGCCGATTTTTGCCGCCTTCACCCCCTTCAGGTGAAGGGCATCGCGGACGGAGACGTCGCCGCCGGCGTGCGCGGAATCAACCCGATCACGAACAATCAGCTGACGAGGGAGGAACTGGACAAGGCGCAGGCGGACGCCGACTACAGAATGAAGCTCGCCAAGTCGAAAACGATTGTCGCGGAGAAACCGCGCAAGGGGCCGCGCTATACGCCTGTGTCCAAGCGCCAGAACCGCCCTGACGCAATCTTGTGGATGGTGAGAAATCATCCGGAAGTGTCGGATGCGCAGATTGCGAAACTCCTGGGAACGACGAAATCGACCATTCAGTCCGTGCGCGATCGGACGCACTGGAACGCCCAGAACATCACGCCGCAAGATCCCGTCGGCCTTGGGCTGTGCAGCCAGATCGACCTCGACAACATCGTGCGCAAAGCCGCCGCCAAGAAAGCGAAACTTGCGCCGGCGATCGACGCAGGGCCGACGCTGAAGCCCGCCTCGGAAACTGTTGCGCCAAAAGTCGAGGAGGCCCCTGAAGAGAAGGAAAAGGCGATCGACCTGGACAAGGTTTTCGCCAACCTCAGCGGCAAATCGTCAAGGGACGACGACAGCGACGACGACGAATTCGTCCGCCGCTGACGCAACCGCGCCGATCTAGCTCTTCTTTTCCTCGTAATCGGCGGCGCCGCTTCTGACGAGGCGGCCGCCGTCGACGAAAATCGTCTGGCCGGTGATGTACGCAGCAGAGCTGGAGGCGAGGAAAAACGCGGCTTCCGCAACGTCTTCGGGATCCCCCACCCGATTGAGCGGCACTGTGTTTCTCGCGGATTTCAGGTCGAATTCCTTCATATAGTCGCTCTTTATGGCGCCGATGCCGACTGCATTGACGCGAACGCCGTACGGCGACATCGCAAGCGCCGCGGCCTTTGTCAGCTGGTGCAAGCCCCCTTGCGACGCCGCAAACGCCACGCGGTCAGCCGCAACGGTGACCGCTTCGACGGATAGAATATTGACGATCGCTCCGTCCGACTTGTCGTTCGTCGATTGCTCGAGCTGACGCGCCAGCACTGCCCCGAGGCGGTGTTCGTGTTCACGAGCA
>CALKYG010000255.1 GCA_938003575.1 uncultured Alphaproteobacteria bacterium | reverse complement strand
TAAAGTGCATCAGGCCGCAGACCGCAATGCACCGTCAGTCATTGTACGGCGCATCGCGCATTCGCTTAATGCACCTTACCAAGCTGGCTATGAAAATCTTTTCGGGACGTTGAATATTGCGATCCGCTTCGAACCAATGTTGATCGTTTTAAGAAGGGTGCCCTTGAACGATCGAGAACGCCCCTTGGTAGGTGTCAGTTCCCACCCGCTTCCCCCGGTCATGCGCTTGCCGCGCGGTTTCCTGGCGGCTTTTTTTACCTTCTTCTTAACAGCCATAATCTCCACCCAATTCTCTTTTTGTTAACATTGCAAGATATGAAATCCCGTCTGCAAAGAGCAACCGGATCAACTATTTCCAATTTGCTCGAAAAAGCAATTCGGAAGGCACGCAAGCTGAACGGAGGGAGGGCGCCGGGATGAGCGGATTTGAGATTTCCCCCTTCGCCCTTCGAGGCCGCTGCTGCGCGGTGTTGGGGAAGCGCGCCCTCGCGCTCGCGAAAAAAGGCCGCCCCTCGTCATCCGCGTCTTTCTGTCTTTTCCAATTCTTTCGCGGGCCGCAGCCGCAAAGGGCGCCCCTATTTCCGCGCTGAAAGGCGCCTTTTTTCGCAAGCGCGAAAGCGCCTGAAATATCTCATCGTCGCGGCGTCCAGCCTTCGCCGGATCGCCGGCCGCAATTCACGATGTCAAAGAGCCCGCGCTTCGTCTGCGCAACACCATTAAACGCGCGAGATGGGAAATTCCGTCGCGCTTTCAAGAAATCAATAAGATGTATTTCCGCTTGCGCATTCGCGCCCTTGGCGAGACGCGAAAAGTCTCGGCGACTTGACGCCGCGTCATTGCGCGCGGTCGACGAATTTCATGGGGCCGATGGGGCGAACCGTGCTTGCCTGCGGGCCTTGCGCGCTTTCGCCCGTCTGCACGACGAGTTCGACCGGCGCGCCGATCTGAAGATCGGCGAAATTTCCGTCGACGACGCTGTTCCTGTGAAAATAGACGAGACGCTGATCCGTCGCGGCGATCTGGCCGAAGCCCCTGTCGTGATGGATTTCGGCGATGCGCCCCTGAAGCGGCGCGGCGCGCCCTCTCGGTTTGATGTTCGTCTGGCGCTTGCGCCGTTTGAGCCGGCGCTCCATCGCGTCAAACGAGTCCCGGATGGCGACGCGCACGTCTTCATGCGCGTTGACGTCGCCGGGCTTGTTGTTGACGGCGAGCTCAGCCCCCGGAACGCGCACCTCGACCCTCACCTCATAGAGATTGCCTTTGCGCTTGCGGCGATGCGCCTCGCTGACGAAGACGTGGCAGCTGGTGATGCCGCTGAAGAATTGTTCAAGGCGCGCGGCGCGCGCGCGCACTTCCGCCTCCAGCGCGTCGGTGCGTTCCATGTTCGTGAAGTGAATTTCAAGAGGCGTCTGCACAGATAATGCCTTTCCGTTCCGCGGCGCGAGGGCGCGCGAAGCTCTGCGCTCCCCCGAAGGGAAACGCCGACCGCGTCAATTGCAAGGCCGCCTGTCCGCCAGTCCGCGGATCCGGCCGATACGCCGCCTAGGTCGCGCGCTTGATGAAGCGAATGACCACAAGCAGCAACACGGCGCCGGCGGTCGAGCCGATGATGGTTCCAATTATGCCCAACGTGTTGAAAATGCCGAGCAGGCCGAAAATCCAGCCGCCGACAAACGCGCCGGCAATGCCGACAACGATGTTGCCGACAAGCCCGAACCCATAGCCTTTGACGATGTTGCCCGCCGCCCAGCCGGCTACTGCGCCGATGACGAGCCAGATGAGAACGCCTTCGAGTGACATATGCGATTCTCCTTTCGCCCGGCTTTGCCGCCGGACTTCAACATCATAGCAGCCCGCGCCGCAAAAGTAAAAGTTGAGCGCAGGCGGGCGCCGCAGTCGGCGCATCGGCGCAAATCCGTTCGCCGACGCGCGCATTGACCCGTTCCGCTTTCCCGGTTCCGTCCGTCGCCGGATGATCGCGAGGATATGACGGGACCGGACGGTTTCGTCGACTAAGCGGCGCGATGAGGCTTCCTGAAGTCCGGCGGAAAGCGCAGCCTGCGCGAGGCGGGCGACCGGCTCCCTGCCCGCCGTCACGCTCCGTACGCGGACTCACCGCTCTTCGCGGCCAGCAAGGATCAACCGTTCACGCCTTGCGGCGGCGGCGTCGAATTCCGGCTGATCGCGCCCGCCGCCCTCCCGCGATAAAGGCGGCGAAACGCCGGGAGCGCGCCTGTCGGCGACGCGAAAGGCGCTCACCCGGGGGAGCGGGGTTCCATCCCCGGCGCTGAAATCGCCTTTCCCGGCGCCGGCCGAAAACGGCTCCCGCCGGGCGCAAGGGCGCGAAGGGGCCTCCCGCCCTTGTCCTGCGGTTGCGCTTTTCCTCTTCGACGGCATTGTCGCGTGCGCCGAAATGGCTGATGGTCGGCTGGCCTTGGGAGGATTGTATGAAGAATTCCGTGATCGGCGCCTTTGCGGCCGCCGGACTTGCGCTTTCCGCCTGCAGCCCGGCGCCGGAAGCCGCGCGCGAAGAAATCGCCCATGCCGGCGACGCCGCCAAGGGACGGGACGCGTTCGTCCAGAAGGGCTGCGTTCTGTGCCACGCCGTCAACGGCGTCGGCGGAAAGGCCGCCCCGCCGCTCGATGCGGCTGACGATTTCGTCAAGCCGGACCCGCTGGAATTCGCCGCCCGCATGTGGCGCGGCGCCCCGGCGATGGTCGAGTTCCAGTCTGTCGAGCTCGGCTATGTCATTGATCTTTCAGCCGACGACATCGCCAATATTGCGACATTCGCGGCCTCGCGCGCCGAACAGCGGCTGCTCAGAGACGCCGACATCCCCGATCCGATGCGGGATTCGATCCTCGATGAGCGCTATTGGGAGATGGAAGACTGGTCTGAATTCATGGCGGACGGCCAGGAAGGATATGAGACCCCGGTCCCCGACGGCGCCGGCGATGACGCCCCGCCGGCCGAGACCGCGCCGCAATAAGGCTTTCGGCGCGGCCGGAAGGGTCAATATTTTCAACAGGAAAACCGCCGATTTTCGGCGTTGCCTTTCGGCCGGCATCTCCTTAGGTTCCGCCGCGACTTTCAACCCCCAAGGAGGGCGCGTTGGCGACCCCTGAATTCCTGCTCGACTATCTCCCGATCCTCGTATTCCTCGGGATCGCGGTCGCCCTCGCGGCGGCGTTCACGTTCGCCCCGCTCGTCATCGCGCCGAAAGAGCCGGACCCGGAAAAGGTCTCCACCTATGAATGCGGATTCAACGCGTTCGACGACGCCCGCATGAAGTTCGACGTTCAGTTCTATATCGTCGCCATCCTGTTCATCATCGTCGATCTCGATGTCGCCTTCCTCTTCCCTTGGGCGGTGACCTTGTTCAATCCGACCCTCGGCGCCGACCGGGATTTTCAGATCTTCGCCTTCTGGTCGATGTTCGTTTTTCTCGCCGTCTTCGCAATCGGCTTCCTGTATGAATGGAAGAAGGGAGCGCTTGAATGGCGCTAGACGAAAAAATTCCCGGCGGCCCTTCGGGACTGATCTACCGGCCTGAGGCGAAGGACCCGTTTTTCACGGATCTCTCCAAGGAACTCGCCGACGAAGGGTTCATCACCACGACGTCCGCGGCGCTGATCAACTGGGCGCGCACGGGTTCGCTGATGTGGATGACCTTCGGGCTCGCCTGCTGCGCCGTCGAGATGATGCAGGCCTCGATGCCGCGTTACGACGTCGAGCGTTTCGGTGTCACGCGGCGCGCGTCACCGCGCCAGTCCGACGTGATGATCGTCGCGGGAACGCTCACCAACAAGATGGCGCCGGCGCTCCGGAAAGTTTACGACCAGATGCCGAACCCGCGCTATGTGATCTCGATGGGCTCCTGCGCCAACGGCGGCGGCTATTATCATTACTCCTACGCAGTCGTGCGGGGCTGCGACCGGATCGTTCCCGTCGACATCTATATTCCGGGCTGCCCGCCGACGGCGGAGGCGCTCGTTTACGGCGTGCTGCAGCTTCAAAAGAAGATCCGCCGCGAAGGCACCATTGTTCGGTAGGACCATGAGCGAAGACCTGAAGGAGCTTGGCGAGCACATCGCCGCCGCCATCGACGCCGACATTCGCGGCTGGCGGGTCGCCTTCGGCGAACTGACGATCGACGTTCACGCGGCGCGCATCGCGCATGTCCTGAAATTCCTGCGGGACGACACGCTTTGCCGCTTCATTCAGCTCATCGACCTTTGCGGCGTCGATTATCCCGACCGGGGCAAGCGGTTTGACGTCGTCTATCACCTGCTGTCGATGCACAATAACCAGCGCATCCGGGTTCGGATCGAAGCGGGCGAGGGCGAAACCGTTCCATCCGTGCGCGATGTTTTTCCGTGCGCTGACTGGTTTGAGCGCGAGGCGTTCGACATGTACGGCGTTCTTTTCGCCGAGCACGCGGACCTTCGCCGCATTCTGACGGATTACGGCTTTGAAGGGCATCCGCTTCGCAAGGATTTCCCGCTGACGGGATATGTCGAGGTTCGCTATGACGACCAGCAGAAACGCGTCGTCTATGAGCCGGTGAAGCTCGTGCAGGAATTCCGGAATTTCGATTACCTCTCGCCCTGGGAGGGCGCGCGATACGCGCTGCCCGGCGACGAGAAGGCCAAAGGAAACGCGTAATGGCCGACGACGCGCGCATTGTCGAAGACTCTCCTTCCGACGCGTCCGCCGGACGCAATTTCACCATCAATTTCGGACCGCAGCATCCCGCCGCGCACGGCGTGCTGAGACTCGTGCTGGAGCTGGACGGCGAGGTTGTGGAGAGGGTCGATCCGCATATCGGACTCCTTCATCGCGGCACCGAAAAGCTGATCGAATACAAGACCTATCTTCAGGCCATCCCCTATTTCGACCGGCTCGATTACGTCGCGCCGATGAACCAGGAACACGCATTCTGCCTCGCGGCGGAAAGGCTCCTCGGGATCGAGGTTCCAAGACGCGCGCAGCATATCCGCGTCCTCTTCTGCGAAATCGGCCGCATCCTCTCGCACATACTGAACGTCACGACGCAGGCGATGGACGTCGGCGCGCTGACGCCGCCGCTCTGGGGCTTTGAAGAG
>CALKYG010000254.1 GCA_938003575.1 uncultured Alphaproteobacteria bacterium | reverse complement strand
GTCTGAAGGGCCGTTTGCGGCGATCGTCGAACTGAACCCCGATACCGGTGAGGAAATTCGCCGGCGCGCGCTCACGCCCGGCGGCGCGCTCGTCGGCGATATCGAAATCGCCAGGTCAGGACGGATCTTCGCATCGGACAGCCTTGCGCCGCGCATTTTCGACCTTCGCGCCGGAGAGCCTGCGCGGGAGATCACGGACGCGCGCTTTGCAAATCTCCAGGGCGTCGCGCTGGATGAGAAAAGGCGGCGCCTGTTCATCGCCGATTATCTGACCGGGCTTTTCGTCCTTGACCTTTCATCGGGCGAGGTTGACGCGATCGCCAATCCGTCCGGCGCGCATCTTGGCGGCATTGACGGGCTCTATCTCCACCGGGGCGATTTGATCGGCGTCCAGAACGGAACCTCGCCGCAACGCATCGTGAGGATCGACCTCGACAGGAAGGGTGAAACCGCCCGCTCTCTTGAGGTCCTGCAACAGGCGCTGCCGTCATGGCGGGAGCCGACACATGGCGTCGTCGCCGGCGACGACTTCATCTACATCGCGACAAGCAACTGGCCCGCCTATGACGATGACGGCGCGCAGAAAGAAGACGCAAGGCTTGAACCGCTTCGGCTGATGTCGGTCAGACTGTCTCGATAGTTCTTTGCTGGACGGCCCGGGGATTTCTTCCCCCGGTTGACTGTCCGCATACGGAACGCATTCCTTTGCGGGAATTCACCGGCATATTCCGCTTCGTTTTCCGGCGCCGTTTCGTTTCGGGTGCGGAATTCCAACCGCCTGTTTTCCGGCCGGAAACATGGTTAATTCCCGTAATCGGGGCGGAGTTATCCCCCACCTTATCCCCCTCCTTCGCAATGGCCGTATGCTGCGCATGGCCGGACCGCAGGAGGCGTTGTCGCTCATCGTCTCACACGGTTTCCGGCGGGGCGTCGACGCAAAGACGCCCGGCTCTTTGACAAGTGAAATTCAAATCGCCTTCGGCCGTCCGGCTGAAGCGGGCGGCGGAACCCGCGCCGCGCAGGCGAGCCGCGGAAACGGCTCGCCTGCCGCTCATGAAAGCGGCGCCTTTTTTCGATGAAAAGGAGGCGCCCTTTCAGGCGGGACGCCGCAGAAAGACTGAAAAATACGCGCTTGCGCCCAAGACCCGGCGATCGTCAGCCTAGCCTTCGGAAATCTGCATCAGCGCCGCGGCGAGCTTCTCCTTCCTTTCCGTGAAGGCGCGGCGGCGGTCGCGGTTCTCCTCGACGATTTCCGGCGGCGCGCGATCGACGAAATTCGGGTTCGACATTTTCTTGTCGATGCCGTCGATCTCTTTCTCGCACTTGTCGATCTCTTTTTTCAGCCGCGCTTTTTCCGCCCCGATGTCGATGATCCCCGCGAGCGGGAGCGCAAAGACGCCGCCGGCATGGACAATCTGCACGGCGCCCTTTGGCGCCTCCGCGGCGAGATGGATCTCGTCGATCCGCGCAAGACGGGAAATGAGATCGCGATAGGCGTCGATCGCCAGCGAAGCCGCCGCGTCCGCGCCGACGGCGACCAGCGGAATTTTCGCTCCGGCCGGCACATTCATTTCCGCGCGCGCGGAGCGGATCGCGCTGATGAGCCCGATCAGCCAATTGATCTCCGCCGCCGCCCCTTCGGCGTCGGGAAACTCCTCGCGCCTCGGCCATCGCGCGGCGACAAGCGCCGTGTTGCGCGTCGCCGTTTCCGTCCAGAGCTCTTCCGTGATGAACGGCATGAACGGATGCAGGAGCTTCATGATCTGCGTCAGAACCCACGCGGTGGCCTTGCGCGTCTCGTCCTTCGCTGCGCCGTCGGCGCCCATCAGGATCGGCTTGGCCAGTTCAAGATGCCAGTCGCAGAACACGTTCCAGACGAATCGGTAGATCGCGCCGGCGGCGTCGTTGAAGCGGTAGGATTCGAGCGCGCCGGTGATTTCAGCGGCGCATTTTCCGGCCTCATGAATGATCCACCGATTGAGCGTTTCCTTCGCCGCCGCCGGATCGAAACGGGGATCGAAAGCGCATTCGTTCATCTCGCAGAAGCGCGCGGCGTTCCAGAGCTTCGTCCCGAAATTCCGGTAGCCTTCGACACGCGCCTCGGAAAGCCGGATGTTTCGCCCCTGCGCCGCCATCGCGGCGAGCGTGAAGCGCAAGGCGTCCGCGCCGTATTTGTCGATGAGCGTCAGGGGGTCGATGACATTCCCTTTCGATTTCGACATTTTCTGGCCCTTCTCATCGAGAACGAGCGCATGGATGTAGACGTCCCTGAAGGGCGGCTCTTTCATGAAGTGGCAGCCCATCATCATCATTCGGGCGACCCAGAAGAAAATGATGTCGAACGCCGTGACGAGCACCGTCGTCGGATAATGCTTCTTCAGCTCCGGCGTCTCGCTCGGCCAGCCGAGCGTCGAGAACGGCCAGAGGGCGGACGAGAACCAGGTGTCGAGGACATCCTCGTCGCGAACGAGAAGCGGCCCCTCGCCGCCTTCGCCCCGGCGCATATTGTTGATGTCTTCGAGGCTGTATCCCTCTTCAGTCAGGCGGATGATCGCCTGTTTCGTCGCTTCCTCTTCCGATTCCGCCACATAGATATGGCCATCCGGACCGTACCACGCGGGAATCTGGTGACCCCACCAGAGCTGGCGGGAAACGCACCATGGCTCGATATTCCGCATCCACTGGAAATAGGTCTTCGTCCAGTTTTCAGGGACGAATCTGGTGTCGCCGTCCAAAACGGCGTCGATCGCCTTCTTCGCCAGCTTTTCAGCGTCGACATACCATTGATCGGTCAGCATCGGCTCTATGACGACGCCGGAGCGGTCGCCGAAAGGCTGCATGATCTTCTTGTCTTCAACCTTGATGAGCAGGCCGCGCTCCTCAATATCGGCGACGACCTGCTTCCGCGCATCATAGCGGTCAAGGCCGCGGTATTTTTCGGGAATGTAGTCGGCGTCCAGCATGCGCGCATGCTCATCCATCAGGACATAGAGCTTGATGCCGTTGCGGACCGCCACCTTGTAGTCGTTGAAGTCGTGCGCGCCGGTGATCTTCACCGCGCCCGAGCCGAAATCAGGATCGGGATAATCGTCGGCGATGATCGGAATATAGCGATCGGCGAGCGGCAGGAGGCACTTCTTTCCGACGATCGGCGCGTAGCGTTTGTCGGAAGGGTGCACCGCGACGGCGCCGTCGCCGAGCATGGTTTCCGGGCGCGTCGTGGCGATCGAAATGTAATCGCGCGTCTCCCATTCTGTCGGCGCGCCGTTCTCGTCGTAAGCGACCGGGAATTCGTATGTCTCGCCGTTTTCGAGCGGATATTTGAAATGCCAGAAATGACCGGCGACTTCCGTATTCTCGACTTCGAGATCGGATATCGCGGTCAGGAGT
>CALKYG010000253.1 GCA_938003575.1 uncultured Alphaproteobacteria bacterium | reverse complement strand
TTCGATCGGCCCGCCGGCGTATGCAAGTACAGGAAGAAGGGCGAGCGCCGTCGTCAGAATGAGCGCGCGGCGGGCGAATGTCGGCATGATCGGGCTCCGTATAGGCTTCAGTGCAATTTCGGCTCGCTTGAGCCGGCGAAACTAAGCATGATCGGCGACGGGAAGTAAGTTTGTTTTGATGACAATACGGGCGCCGGTGAAGGATTTTTGAGACATGCGAAAAATCGCTCTTTTGGGGGCGGGCCTCGGCGGCGCAGCCGCTATGTCCCTCGGGATCTGGTTGTGGACGCCGTCGGGCGCTCCTTTTGACCGGACCGCGGCGATTGAAGCGGCGCGCGCGTATGACGCCCGAATCATTCGCGACAAATGGGGTGTTCCTCATGTCTTCGGCGCGCGCGACGCCGATGTTGCGTTCGGGCTTGCATACGCCCACGCCGAAGACGACTGGAAAACCTTTGAGGAGGTGCTGCTCTTCACGCGGGGCCGCCTCGCCGAACGAAACGGCAAGCCGGCGGCGGTCACCGACTATCTGGTCGCCGCGCTCGGCGCCAGGGATGCGATCGCCTCCAAATACAACTCAGACCTTTCTCCCGAAACCCATGCGCTGCTTGAAGGCTATGCGGCGGGGCTCAATCTCTATTGCGCGGAGAACGCAAGACGGTGCGCGCGCGGCGTCGCCCCGGTGAGCACGCATGACATTGTCGCAGGCTTTGCGGCGCGAACGCCGTTTTTCTACGGTCTTGAAGAGGAGTTGGAAAAAATCTTCGAGAAGGACAACGAGAAATCGGCCGGCCTTGACTGGATGAAGACCGCCCATCTCCGCGTCACAGCCGACGCCGAGTTGGGCTCGAATGCGATGGCCGTCGCGCCATCCCGCTCGGCCGACGGCGCCACACGCCTCATGGTGAATTCGCACCAGCCTTTCACCGGTCCTGTCGCCTGGTACGAGGCGCGCGTCAAATCATCCGAAGGCTGGGACATGATTGGAGGGGTGTTTCCAGGCTCGCCGCTGGTGCTGCATGGCGTCGCGCCGGATTTCGGCTGGGCGTTCACCGTGAACAGGCCGGATCTCGTTGATGTTTATGAGCTTGAAGTCGATGATCTGAAGAAGCCGACGAAATACAGGTTTGAAGGCGGCTGGCGCGAGTTCCGACGCGGCGTCGCGCGCTTTCGCGTCAAGCTTTTCGGACCGTTCAGCCTGCCGGTCGCGCGGCCGGTTTACCGCACTGTGCACGGACCCGCATTCGACACCCCGAACGGATGGCGCGCGGTCGCCTTTGCCGGAGACGGGGAAATCCGCGCCGTCGAACAATGGCGGCGCATGAACAAGGCGCAGAATTTCGACGGCTGGCGCGCCGCGATGTCGATGCAGGCGATTCCGTCTTTCAACGTCGTCTTTGCGGATAAAGAGGGGCGTATCGCGTATATTTACAACATGGCGGCGCCGGAAAGGTCGCCGGACTGGGACTGGTCGCGCCCGGCGCCTGGCGACCGGGCCGATCTTGTCTGGCGCGGCGTCCTTCCCTTCGGCGCGGCGCCCTCGGTCATTGCGCCGTCGTCCGGCTATGTCGTCAATGCGAATAACGAGCCGTGGAACGCCTCTGCGCCTGAGGACAGTCCGAAGGCGGAAGACTATCCCGATCACATTGGCGTGCGGGCGCGCTCGACAAACCGCGGGCTCCGCGAGCAGGAGCTTTACGGCGCCGACCTGTCGATCAGCGCCGATGAATTCATCGCCTATAAGATGGATGATTCCTACGCAGCTCAGTCGAATTTGCGCCGGCTTGTCGCTTTTGCGCTGACCGATCCGGAGATCGCCGGCGATGACCGCCTCGCGGCGGCGCGCCAGGTTCTCGCCGACTGGAACGGCGGCGCCGATCGCGCCAATCGCGGCGCCGCGCTTGCGATCGCATTCGGCCGCAATGCGCTCGGCCTCTTGCTGAACGGCGAAGACGCGCAGATCGCTGAACCGAAGGCGGCGCTTGAAAAGGCCGCCGCCGATCTGACCGCAGGCTTTGGAAGGCT